>JAFPYK010000189.1 GCA_017412265.1 Lachnospiraceae bacterium | reverse complement strand
GCGCAGCACATTGTCCGGGTAAGGCACCAGCGCGTGCCCCAGCTGCGTCGCGAAAGGATACAGAAGTCCCGCGATCAGCATGGCCACAACCGCGGAGCCAAACCACCTGCCGCCCCGCAGGATGCCCGATCGGCTGGGCATCGGCTGCTTCACCGACGCGAAGAGAGGCGTATCCAGAAGGATCACCGCCAGCGCCATCGCCGCCCCGATCATCAGAAGAAGCGCGGCGAGGTTCAGCCACTCCTTGCCCATCGCAGTCTGCGCGCCCGAAGGAAGCTCCCCGGGAAGATCGATCGCCTCATCCAGCCAGTCGATCGCCGCAGCCAGGCCCTGCGCATGGTGCGTGGTCAGCCGGTGATTGGTGTAGAGCAGCTCCATCCGCCTCGCGCTCCCGTCCGCGAAATCCCCGAACGTCTGATTCCAGGCCGCCTTCTCCGGCGTCGTCCCCAGGAACTCACAGCGCAGCTCCGAGCGAAGCAGCTCGTCCGAAACCGTATTCTTATAATCCCGGAAATAGCTGAACTCATCATACTTCGCCTGCAGCAGGAGCACATTGTTGAAATAATATTTCTCCGCGTCATAGGCGCTCTTGCGGAAGAGCTCGCCGCACTGCTGCACCGTCGCCTTCGGGGAGATGTCCTCTCCCGCCGCGTTCTTTGCCCCCGCATAAGCCGCAGCCACCGACCAGGACGCCCAGGTGCCCATCGAATGGCCGCTCACCGCAAGCCTCGTATCATCCACGTAAGGCAGCGCGCCGAGCCACGCATAGGCCTCGATGCCGCCCTCCGCCGAATTCTTCACCGAATTGCCCGCAGCGTCCTTCGTGTACTTCTCATCGAAGAAGCTCAGGTTCGAGAAATTCATCAGGATCTTGTAGCGCACGGTGCTGCCGATCTCCTTAAATGTCCCGTCCTCCCGGCTCTCTTCGCCAAAGTTCACCGACACCTTGTGATTGACCCAGCCGCGCTCCATCAGGCCCGGCGTCGTCTTGCCGTGACCGAACTCATCGATGCAGAGCACGACCGCGCCCCGCCTCGCAAGCTCAATCGCATACGCCGCGCAGGTCTCATGGTCATTCTGATAGCCGTGCAGCAGGAGAACGCCCGGCGCCGGCTGCGCCTCCGTCGCCCCTGCGGGCACATACATCTTATAGGTCAGGTCTCCGTCCGGAGAGGCAATCGCCCCCGTCTCGATCCGGATCCTTCCTCCGTCCGTCTGAATCCGGTTCGCCCCGGCCATGCACAGCATGGCCAGAATCAGGCAAAGCACCAGACAGACCGCTGCCTTTTTCTGACTTCTGGTCATATTTCCACCTTTCCGGGAGACCCGCAGGCTCCCCCATCTTTCACGTTCCGTTCTTAATTCGATTTTATCACAGCCCTGTAGATGTGTCGAACGGATTTTCTTGCACTTTGACGCCCGTTCGGTATAATCAGTAACAGAATCCGACAGACCGTCCGGGCGCGCGCCGCACCGGGAAAGGAGCCCTATGAACCGACCGATCGACCACATGCAGCTGACCATGGCCCCCATGGAAGGCATCACACGATATATCTTCCGCAATGCCCACGCGGCAGTCTTCGGAGGCTTTGACCGGTATTATACTCCCTTCCTCTCCCCGAACCTGCACCACCATTTCCGCCATCGGGAATCCGACGACATCAATCCTGCCAACAACGCGGGCCTCGACGTCGTTCCGCAGATTCTGAGCAATGTGCCCGACGATTTTCTCTGGGCCGCGGAGGAATGCGCGGACCGCGGCTACACCGAAGTGAACTTAAACCTCGGCTGCCCCGCGGGCACCGTGGCGAAGAAGGGCAAGGCCTCCGGCATGCTCCTGGATTTGGACCGCCTGCAGGCCTTCCTCGATTCCGTTTTCGCCTACTCGCCCCTCCCCGTCTCGATCAAGACCCGCCTCGGCTGGGCCGATCCCGCCGAATTTGACGCGATTCTGGCGCTCTACGAGCAGTACCCCGTCAAGGAACTGATCGTCCACGCTAGAGTCCGCGAGGAATATTACAAGGGTTACGCCCACCGCGACGCCTACCTGCGCGCGGCCGCGAAAACCACCCTTCCGATCGGCTACAACGGAGACATCTTCGCGCCCGCAGACGCAGACTCCCTGGCACAGGAAGCCCCGCAGACCACGCAGATCATGATCGGCCGTGGCATCCTCGCAGACCCTGCCCTGCCCCGCAAGATCCGCGGCGGCGGCCCCATGCGGTCCGAAGAACTCCGAGAATATTACAGCCGCATCCGCGACGGTTACTGCGCGGTGATGACCAACGACACTCACATCCTCTACAAACTAAAAGAGCTCTGGATCTACCTTCTTCCCCTCTTCCCCGAGGAAAAGAAGCTCACCAAAGCCCTCAAAAAATCAAAAACACTCGCGGAGTTCGATCAGATCGTCCCGCTTCTCATCGAAGCTCTGCCCGAGCAGAGATAAATGGCACCTCATCCGGGGTCTCTGGTATCTCAGGGGAAATGATTCGGCAGAAATGATATCAAGGGATATTATTCTACTCTCGTAGAATATTGTCCCTTTTTAATTTCCTTTGTTTTTACTAGATTTTTCACGCATTTTCTCAAATCGAATCAATGGTCGAACCACGCAAAAAGCCCGGAGCATAGGCTCCGGGCTCATTCATTTCCCAATCACGATCTTAATTCTCCTCGAGATATTCCTCCCCGGCGTGCTTCGCCTTCAGGATCTCATAGATCTCCGCCTCCGAGGCCGCACGGTAAGGATTGAGCAGCAGTTCGCCGATCCCATACGTCGGCAGGCACAGCAGCATCCATCCCAGGAACGAGAGGTGGAACAGGAACAGATTCCATTTCTCACCCTTCATCAGCTCATCGCTTCGCTCCAGGACCTCCTTCGTATCCATCTGCGGATTCTCCGCCAGGATATAAGGCACCATCGCATGCTCCAGGTGCTTGATGATACCCGGCACAATCAGCAGCAGCGAATACAAGAACACATGAATCGTCTTCACCAGGCACGTCTTCACGATCGGCAGATAATTCCCGTTGCGGAATCCAAAGAGCAGCGGCTCCAGGCCGACGCCCTCCTCCCTCCGGTTCTTCAGGAAGAACAGCGCCTCCCCCACATGCAGCACATTGCCCAGCACAATCTTAAGCGCCAGGCCGATCCCCGCATGCTTTAAGATCTTCGCGGCAAATGCCTTCGTCCACAGGCTCTGCACCAGCGCATCCAGGTTCTGCAGATCCTCCGGCTTCACCTCCAGATGCGTACCGGTTCCCTTGCCGGAACACAGCTCCACAATCAGGCATACCGCCACCGCAAACAACAGATTGCGCTGCACCGAACGCCATCCGTCCCTCTTCACCTCACGAAACGACCAGCTTCTCATCACGCCACCTCCCTCCCCTCCATCATACCATACCTTCTCCCCTTCTCCAAAGAAAAATCCCCGCAGATTACAAATTTCCTTTGCAATCCGGTGCAAATAGACTATAATAGTTTCGTTGCAGATCCACAATCCGCAGCAAAACCAAGAAGCAACATCCGGTATACAGGAGGACAGACATGAAGAAAAGTCTGAAGACGTTGTTCGGCGCAGTACTGGTCGGTACGTTCGCAGGCGCTGCTGTACTCACAGCACGCAAGCTTGCTCTTCTGAACCGCCGTGCACAGAATGAAGCGGAAAACACCGCTCTTCTCGACGAAGAGCCCGCGCCCGAGATGGAGCGCTCCTACACGACCATCCCGTCCGCACACACCGAAGAAGAAGCCGCCGAATAAAGAAGGCCCAAACGACAGAAAACGCAAGAACCCAGGTTCCTGCGTTTTTTTCATGCAGATAAACAAAAACACCCTCAACCTCGAACACGGCCAAACCTGACCGTTCCCAGATGAAGGTGTTTTTCTGTACAGTTGCCTCGACAATATGTAAAAAAGTCCAAAACGGATGTCCACCACTCCAAATGATTACAAGTTATGATCTGTATTCTCCCCTCTTCGACTCACAGAGCCAGGGAGTATGGCGATAATTTATCACTTTCCCCCTGCGACTCCCGGAACCAAGGAATATGGCTAGGCGAATCCCGGACTAGCAAGACTATAAAAGCACCATGTGCTTTTCGACGAGCCGTCCCCAGGCGAGGAGAAAAGATATGACGCTCACATTCTACGGCCCCTCTACCGACACCTTCCGTCTGCGACCCGTAAATGATGAGGCACATCAAACATCTCGCTCCAGTACATTTCCCTCTTCGACTCACAGAGCCAGGGGATATGGCAGGCGAATCCCGGACTAGCAAGACTATAGAAACGAGAGACTCTCCTTTTCGGGCCGTTTCCAGGCCCGATAAAGAAGAGTCTCTCGTATTTACGCCAGCTTCATCGCTGTCTCGAACATGTACTCGTTGACATCCTTCTTCATCGCAAGAGCTTCATCGATGTCGAAGTCGGTGTACGTACCGTTCCGGTAAGCCACAACCCTCTTCGTCTGTCCCAGAGCCAGAAGGTCCACCGCAACCGCGCCCATCATCGACGCATACACACGGTCCTTACAGGTCGGCGTGCCGCCGCGCTGGATATGTCCAAGCACCGTCGCGCGCGTATCAATTCCGGTCGCCGCCTGGATTCTCTTCGCCATCGCGTAAGAATCGCCGACGCCCTCCGCGTTCACGATGATGTGATGTCTGCGTCCCTCTAACTGGCATCTCTTGATATGCTCGACGATCGCCGCTTCGTCACCGTCATAGCGCTCATTGATCAGGATGTCCTCCGCGCCGCCGGCAATGCCCGTGTACAGGGCGATATAGCCTGCGTTGCGGCCCATGACCTCAACGATCGAGATACGCTCGTGAGAAGTCGATGTATCACGGATCTTATCGATACACTCCATCGCGGTATTGATGGCCGTATCAAATCCGATCGTATACTCGGTGCAGGCGATGTCCAGATCAATCGTTCCCGGAACACCGATCGTATTGATCCCCAGGCCGGCGAGCTTCTGCGCACCGCGGAACGATCCGTCTCCGCCGATGACCACCAGGCCCTCGATCCCGTGCTTCTTGCAGACCTCGGCCGCCTTCCTCTGGCCTTCCTCGGTCATCATCTCCTTGCAGCGCGCCGTGTAAAGGATCGTGCCGCCGTGATGGATAATATCGCAGACCGCATGGTAATCCATGTCGATCAGTTCATCATCGATCAGCCCCGCATAGCCGCGAAGGATACCCTTAACTTCCATGCCGTATTTCGAAACCGCAGTCCGGACCACCGAACGGATGGCTGCATTCATACCCGGCGCGTCGCCGCCGCTGGTCAGCACACCGATCTTTTTAATCTTACTTTCCATGTTAAATCCTCCTGACGATCTGCGGGTGAGTCCGCATATATCATTATTTTACCCTGTATAGAAGATCTTTTCAATCTTTTTCCGCAGCAGGCAGATTATTTTACAGCAATGTTTTTCTCCCCGAACTTCAGCCGCAGAAGTCCCAGGAGCTCTTCGGTCACCTGGACGCTCCGGCTGGCCGGCAGACGCTTGATCGCCCGCTCCTCCCGGCAGAACAGGATCACACGGTCCTTCCCGTCCGAGGGGTCCAGAATCTGGCGAAGCTCCGCCGCCCTGGCCTGATACTCCGCGAGGTTCGCGAACTGGATCCAGAGCTCTCTGGAGAGATCTTCAAATGCCGTGATCTCCTCCGCGATCAGCTTCGAGTCCTTATCCTCCTCCGCCGAGACACGCCCGCGCACCAGCAGTTTGCGGTCCGTCTCGAGCAGCGGCCGGTACTTCTCGTAATCCCGGGGGAAGACGATCGTCTCCACCGTTCCCAACATGTCCTCGATGGTGAGAAATGCCATCATCTGACTGTTCTTCGTGGTCTTCACGGTCTTGTCGGTCATGATTCCGCCGATCACCGCCTTCGCCCCGTCGTGGACGTTGGCCGACATCGTCTCCTCATTCCACAGGAAATCCGCCGACGTGTTCGTGATATTGCGGCGCCACAGCCCTTCCACTTCCTGCATCGGATGGCCGCTCACATAGATGCCCAGCACTTCCTTCTCAAACTCCAGCTTCTCTGCCTTCGTGAAGTCGGGCACGTCCGGATACTGCGTCTCATACTGGGTCTTCTCTTCCTCGCCCATGAAGTCGAAGAGAGACATCTGCCCGGTGATCCGCCGCTTCTTATCCTGCACGGTCTGGTCCGCGATCTGCGTATACATCAGCATCTTCTGCCGCCTGGTACCCGGCAGTGTATCCAGCGCACCGGCCTTGATCAGGCTCTCGATGACACGCTTGTTGAGCTCTCCGCTCATGCGGGAGATCAGGTCCTGCAGCGTCCGGAACGGGCCGTTTCTGCGGCGCTCCGCGACGATCGACTCGATCACCGGGCCGCCCAGCCCCTTGATCGCGCTGAGCGCGTAGCGGATGGATTTGCCCGAAGCCGAGAAGTCCCGCTCGCCTTCATTGATGTCCGGCGGCAGGATCGGGATTCCCATATGCCGGCAGGTCTGGATATACTCCGAGACCTTGTTCCCCGCATCGATGACCGAGGTCATCAGGGCCGCCATAAACTCCACCGGATAATAGTATTTCAGCCAGGCCGTCTGGTAGGCGACCACCGCGTACGCGGCCGCGTGGCTCTTGTTAAATGCATACCGCGCGAAATCCGTCATCTCGTCGAAGATATGGTTCGCGACCTCCGGGGCAATCCCCTGAGCCGCGCAGCCCGGCACGCCCTCGTCCGGGTTGCCGTAAACGAAATTGCGGCGCTCCCGCTCCATCACGTCGGCCTTCTTCTTCGACATCGCGCGCCGCACCAGGTCGCTTCGCCCGTAACTGTATCCCGCCAGGTCGCGCACGATCTGCATGACCTGCTCCTGGTAGACGATACAGCCGTAGGTCGGCTCCAGGATCGGGGCCAGCTGCGGCGTCTCATAGACGATGGTCTCCGGGTGCTCCTTGCCCTTGATATACTTCGGAATGAAGTCCATCGGGCCCGGGCGGTACAGGGAGATGCCTGCGATCACGTCCTCGATATTGCCGGGCCGAAGCTCCTTCATGAAGTTCTTCATGCCCGTGCTTTCCAGCTGGAACACACCCTCGCATCTGCCTGCGGAGATCATGTTGTAGATGTTGGCATCCTCGTAGGAGATCTTCTCCATATCCACGCCGGCCATCCGCGCGACGCTCTGGATCACCGTCAGCGTCCGAAGGCCCAGGAAATCCATTTTCAGAAGTCCCAGCTCCTCCAGCGTCGTCATCGTATACTGGGTCGTCACCGCGTTGTCCCCGCCCATCGACAGGGGCACGTACTCGTCGACGGCCTCCTTGCTGATCACCACGCCGGCCGCGTGCATCGAGGTGTGCCTTGGAAGGCCCTCCAGACGCATCGACATGTCGATCAGATATCTCATCTGTTCATCGCCCTCGTAGAGGTCTCTCAGCTCCTTGCTGACCTTCAGCGCCTTCTCGATCGTGATGCCCAGCTCGTTCGGGATCATCTTCGCCACCTGGTCCGCCGTCGCGTACGGCAGATCCAGCGCGCGCCCCACGTCGCGGATGACCATCTTCGCCGCCATGGTTCCGAAGGTCACGATCTGGACCACCTTCTCCTTGCCGTACTTGCGGCTGACGTAATCGATGACCTCCTGCCGCCTCGTGTAGCAGAAATCCACGTCGATATCGGGCATGGTCACACGCTCCGGGTTCAGGAAACGCTCAAAGAGCAGGTTATACTTGATCGGATTGATATCCGTGATCTCCAGGCAGTAGGCCACGATGCTGCCGGCCGCCGAACCCCGCCCGGGTCCCACGGCGATCCCGTGATCCTTCGCATACTTGATAAAATCCCAGACGATCAGGAAATAATCCACGAAGCCCATGCTCTCGATGGTCGAGAGCTCATACTCCATGCGCTCCTTCAGCGAATCATCCGCGTCCCCGTACCGCTTCGCGAGCCCGTCAAAGCAGAGCTTGCGCAGGTACGACTTCGCAGAATACCCCTCCGGCACCGGATACACCGGCAGCTTGTACTCGCCGAAGACGATGGTCACGTCGCAGCGCTCCGCGATCCTGTGCGTGTTGTCAAGCGCCTCCTGCGCGTACGGGAACAGCGCCCGCATCTCCTCTTCGGACTTTAAGTAATACTGCCCGCCCTCATAGCGCATCCGGTTCTCATCCGTCACCTTGCGCTGCGTCTGGATGCACAGCAGGATGTCGTGCGACTCCGCATCCGAGGCAAATGTATAATGCACGTCATTGGTCGCAACCAGCTCAATCCCGGTCTCCTCGTGCAGGCGCAGCAGTCCCTGGTTCACCAGTTTCTGCTCCGACATCCCGTGGTCCTGCAGCTCCAGAAAGAAATTGCCCTCGCCGAAGACGCTCTGCAGATGCAGCGCGCTCTTCTTCGCCTCCTCATAGAAGCCCCGGCGCAGGTGCATCGCCACCTCGCCCGCCAGGCAGGCCGACAGCGCGATGATGCCCTCGTGAAACTCCTCCAGCACCTCATAATCCACCCGCGGCCGGTAATAGAAGCCCTCGGTGAATCCCCGCGAGACGATCTTCACGAGATTGTGGTAGCCCCGGTCATTTTCCGCCAGGAGAATCAGATGGTTGTAGCGCTCGTCCGACGTGCTCCCCGCCTCGCGGTCATGCCTCGAACCCGGCGCCACATAGACCTCGCAGCCGATGATCGGCTTGATCCCCTCCTTGTGGCAGGCCTTATAAAAATCAATACAGCCGTACATCACACCGTGGTCGGTGATCGCCAGGCTGTCGAATCCCAGTTCCTTCGCCTGATGCACCATCTCGGAGATCTTGCCCGAGCCGTCCAGCAGGCTGTATTCGGTATGTACATGAAGGTGTGTAAATGCCATATTACGCTCCCTCCGGGGCAGCTGCCCCTCCAAGAAAGAGAAGGCCCATCATCTCTTTGCAAATGCATCGACATGACGGGCATTCGGTCTTACTTTCCGTTATTGCTCAGATACTTCTGAATGTTCATGATGGCAAGTTCTTCATCCTCGCCTTCAGCAGAAACCGTGATCTCTGATCCTTCGGAAAACACAAGCGATGTCATACCCAGAAGGCTCTTCGCGTTCACCTTCTTGTTGTCACGGATCACATAGATGCGACTCTCGTACTGACAAGCCATCTGGACCAGCAGGGCAACCTTCCTGCCCTCCAGCCCGCCGTTGTGGCGTACCGTAACTGACTCCTGAATCATGTCTTCTCCCCTTTCTCCTGCCGCAGCTGCGCGGCCAGCAAACTGATCTTGCGAAGCCGGTGATTCACACCGGACTTACTGATCGGCGGCTGGAGCATCTCCCCCAGTTCCGCCAGCGAGATGTCCGGCTCCTCGAGCCTCAGTCTCGCAATCTGCTCGAGATTGTCCGGCAGGCTTGACAGCCCGGCCGTCTCCTGAATGTACGCGATGTCCTCCACCTGCCTGCGCGCGGCATTCACCGTCTTCTTGATGTTCGCAGTCTCGCAGTTGACTCCGCGGTTCACTTGGTTGCGCATCTCCTTGAGAATGCGGACATTCTCAAAATTCATCAGCGCCACATGAGCCCCCATCACATTCAGCAGATCGACAATCTGCTCTCCCTCCTTGACATAAACCACGTAATTCTTACCCCGGCTCATCACCTTCGCCCTCACGCCGAACGTCGCGATCAGCGCGCGGATACGCTCTGCCCGCTCCTCATCGTTCGTCAGGATCTCAAACTGATAAGCCTTCTCAGGATTCGTGATCATGCCGGCCGCAAGGAAAGTACCTCTTAAGTACGCCCGCTTGCAGCAGTCCCTGCGCAGCAGCCCATCCTGCCCTCGCAGCAAGTCTTCTCCCGGAAAATCATCCGATTCCCTCAGCATCCCGCACGACGTCAGAATGTCCTTCGCAACGAAGGGATCCCTGACTGCTGCAAGATACTGTCCGCCTTTCTTCTGCCCCTTCTTCCTGCGGATCGCAGTTTCCGGAACATAATGAAAAACTTTCTTAATCAATATAAAATATTTTCGGGCGACCGTCAAGTTCTCTGTCAAAATTCGGATCTGGATCCGGCCCCTCGTATCTATGGTAATCTCCCCGCACAGTCCGAGGATTGCGGAGAGCTCCGCGATCCTGCAGTGCTTCGCCCCGGGGAGAACCTCTACCAGCTCTCTCCGGACATCACCCGAAAATGACATAGAACCACCGCCTTACCCGTGCAGGGACAATTCCCTGTGTTCTTCCGTGACCGCGCAGCCGGCCTTCGCGAGGCGCTCCGCGAGGGCGTGCGCCATCGCAACCGAGCGGTGCTGTCCGCCCGTGCATCCGACTCCGATCACAATCTGAGAGATCCCCTTCTTCGCATACCCCGGAAGCATCCACGACAGCAGTGTCTCCGCCTGTCGCAGGAAGATCTCTCCCTCGCCGGAGGACATCACGTACTCCGCGACTTCCGGCTCCAGCCCGTTATGATCCCTCAGTTCTTCCACCCAGTAGGGATTGGGCAGGAAACGCATATCGAAGATGATGGAGGCCTCCGCGGGAAGCCCGTATTTATAGCCGAAAGAGAGCACCTTCACCTGAATCTCCGGTTTCATAGCCTCCCCCTCTCTGTGGTCATTCCCTCTTAAGCTCCACCACGTCATGATAGCCGACGATGCGCACCTCGGGCTCGAGGAAGACACCGAACTTCTCCTCCACCCGGTCCTGCACATCCATGATCAGCTGCACCGCGTCATGGGTCGTCCCCTCGCCGACATTGATCATGAATCCGGCATGTTTCTCAGAAATCATCATATCGCCGACCCGGTAGCCCTTCAGCCCCGCGTCCTCGATCAGCTTCCCGGCGAAATACCCCTCGGGCCTCTTAAATGTGCTGCCCGCGCTCGGGTACTCAAGCGGCTGCTTCTCCCTGCGCCGGTTGTTCAGGTCCGTGATCTTCGCGAGGATCTCCTCCTTGTCGCCCCGGCGCAGAACCAGCGTCGCGCCGACGATCACGTTCGTATCCTCCTGCAGGATGCTGTAGCGATAGCCGTACCGCAGCTGCTTACAGGTATAATTCTCGTACCGGCCCATGCTGTTGATGACCAGGACGTCCTTGACGACATCCTTCATCTCACCGCCGTAAGCGCCCGCGTTCATAAGCAGCGCGCCTCCCACGGTGCCGGGAATGCCCGCCGCGAACTCCATGCCGGTAAGCCCCGCTTCCGCGGCCTGCATGGCCACACGGGCCAGGCTCGCGCCTGCGCCGACACGGATCACGCCCATGCCCTCCTCTTCACCGTCCAGAATCGAGATCAGGTCCTGAGGAGGCCCCATCTTCACCACGACGCCCTTGTATCCCTTGTCGCTGAAGATCACGTTGCTCCCGTTGCCCAGGATGTAGCAGTCCACCTCCTGCGCGGTTGTCAGGAACAGGATCTGCCGCAGCTGCTCCGGGGACTCCGGCGTCACATAATACTCCGCCGGCCCGCCGAGGCGGATCGTCGTGTGATTCTTGAGCGGCTCGTCGAGCTTCACCCGCTCCGCCGGCACAATCTTCGTCAGCTCTCTGTAGAAATTCAGGTCCATCGGCTTATTTCTCCATCACCATGCGCGCGGCTCCGTAGATGCCCGCGTCGTTGCCCAGCTCCGCAAGCCGCAGGACCGTCCCCTCCAGGGCCGTCATCAGGCGCGGGCGGAAATACTTCTCGATCAGGTCGAGAATAATCTCACCTCCGCGGGCGATGCCTCCGCCGATGATAATCGCCTGAGGATTGATCACGTTGCAGATGTTGGCGCAGGCAAATCCCATCCGGTCGCCGAAGATCTCCACGGCCTCGCACGCGATCGGGTCGCCCTCCTTCGCGGCGTCGAAGATCACCTTCGGGTTCAGCTCCTCGGCATCCCTCAGAACGGAATCGTCCTCTCTGGTCATCATAAGCTCCGTGGCGTTCTGTACGATGCCCGCCGCAGCCGTATACCGCTCCAGGCAGCCCCTGCGCCCGCAGTTGCACAGGCGGTCCCCCGGCACCTTCATGTGCCCGATCTCGCCGCCGGCCCCGCTGGTGCCGTTCCAGATCTTGCCGTTTAAGACGATGCCGCCGCCGATACCGGTGCCGAGCGTCACCATCACGATCGTGTCATAATCCGAGCCGCTGCCCTTCCACTGCTCGCCGAGCGCGGCGATGTTCGCGTCATTCGAGACTGCAACCTTGTCAAATCCGAGCGCCTCCGAGAGCTCGTCGCGCACGCTGAAGATCCCCCAGCCGAGATTCACCGCGTCCACCACGGTTCCGTCATCCCGGACCGCGCCGGGGATACCGATGCCGAGCCCCTTCACCTCTTCCTTCTGGATGCCGCGCTCCGCGCATTTCTCCTTCACGGTCTGCGCCACGTCCCAGAGCAGCCGGTGTCTCTTGACGTTCTTGTCCGTCTCCCTGTGCGATTCAATCTCCCACTTCTCCAGCAGATCGCCCTGCTCACTGAAAAGCCCCAGCTTCACGGTCGTTCCGCCGACATCTACTCCGACAATATAACTCATCTTCTTCCTGCTCCTTTGCCTGATTTATTCCAGATCCAGTGACTGGAGATTGTGTGTCACCCTGCGGTAGAGCTCCTCCGCAGCGTTGTAGCCCAGCTTCTTCTGCCGGTGGTTGATCGCCGCAGACTCCACGATGATCGCCAGGTTCCTGCCCGGACGGATCGGGATATTGTGGCTCGGCACCTTGATGCCCAGATACTCCGTGTAGCGCTCCTCCAGGCCCAGCCGGTCATACTCCACGTCCCGGTCGTACTCCGACAGGTTGATCACCAGGTCCAGAGACTGGGAGTTGAGCACGCTCGCGACACCGTAGAGGCTCTTGACGTCCACGATGCCGATGCCCCGCAGTTCGATCAGGTGCCTCGTCACATCCGGCGCCATGCCGATGACCGTCACCGCGGAGACACGCCGAAGCTCGACGATATCGTCGCTCACCAGCCGGTGGCCTCGCTTGATCAGCTCCAGCGCGGCCTCGCTCTTGCCGATGCCGCTCTCGCCGGTGATCAGCACGCCCTCGCCGTAGACATTGACCAGCACCCCGTGGATGCTGATGCGCGGTGCGAGCTGCACGTGCAGCCAGCGCGTCACCTCGGAGATAAATGAAGAGGTGGAACGCGGCGTAGAGAGAACCGGCGTGTTGTACTCGATCCCGAGCTCGATGACCCGGTCCGGCACCTCGATGCCCCTGCAGTAGACCAGGCAGGGAATGTGGCGCTCCAGCAGCTGGCGGATCATCTCCGCCCCTTCGTCCTCAGACGTCTGGTGCATGTAGAGATTCTCCACGTGCCCGATCACCTGGATGCGCTCGTTGTCAAAATATTCGAAGAACCCGGTCAGCTGAAGCGCCGGCCGGTTCACGTCCGTATGTGTGATCTTCAGGTTCGACAGATCCACCTGCGGCGTACAGTTGGTCAGATCCATGTGATGGATCATCTTCTGGATTTCAACGGAATAGACAGCCATGAAAGCCCCTTTCTGTGGTTTCTGTATCAAAACGGCAGCCCCGCACGACGGGTCTGCCGCGGGTTCGGCATGACAAAACGTCAACAGATTAATTATACCAGATTCCCGGTTTCTTTACAATCTCATTCCGTGGCTTCTGCGCCCGGCTGCGCCTCCGCCTTCGCGTTTTCTTCGTCCCGGTGGAAGAAATCATATACCTGCAGCGCCGAGCGCCGGTTCATGGTCTCCACGGCCGCCAGCTCCTCGACCGTCGCCGTGCGGATCTCCTCCAGGGATTTGTAGTGGCGCATCAGCGCCTTGCGCCTCGTATCGCCCACGCCCGGGATATCATCCAGGATCGACCTGGTCTGCCCCTTGCCCCGAAGCGAGCGGTGATACTCGATCGCGAACCGGTGCGTCTCATCCTGGATGCGCGTGATCAGCTTAAATCCCTCGCTGCGGGTGTCAATCGGGATCTCGACATTGTTGTAGTACAGGCCTCTCGTCCGGTGGTTGTCGTCCTTGACCATGCCGCAGACCGGGATGTCCAGATGCAGCCGCTCGAGAACCTCCAGGGCGATGTTGACCTGGCCGCGCCCGCCATCCATCAGGATCAGGTCCGGCAGATGGCTGAACTTGCCGAACATCTCCGACAGGCCCTTCTCCTTCTGCTCTTCCATCTCCTTCAGCCCGTGCGAGAACCGCCTCGTCAGCACCTCGCGCATGCTCGCGTAATCGTCCGGCCCCGCGACCGTATTGATCCGGAAATTGCGGAAATCGGCCCGCTTCGGCTTGCCG
>JAFPYK010000188.1 GCA_017412265.1 Lachnospiraceae bacterium | reverse complement strand
TATGCGACGATGACAGAGACATCGTCGACGCGATTGATATTTATTTAAGCCAGGAAGGCTATGAGATCTATAAAGCATATAACGGGAAGGAAGCCCTGGAGATCATCGGCAATACCGAGATCCACCTCGCCCTGATGGACATCATGATGCCCGAGATGGACGGCATCCACGCGGTGATGAAGCTTCGCGAGAAGAACCAGGCGCTGCCCATCATCTTCCTCACGGCGAAGTCCGAGGATTCCGACAAGGTCCTGGGCTTAAACATCGGGGCGGACGACTACATTACCAAGCCCTTCAACCCCCTGGAGCTGATCGCCCGCACCAAGTCCGCGCTGCGCCGCTACACGGTGCTCGGGAGCCTTCCCGCGGCCGACAACATCTACTCGACCGGCGGCCTGGTGGTCAATGACGACACCAAGGAAGTCACCGTGGACGGGGAGCCTGTGCGCCTCACGCCCATCGAGTACAACATGCTCTGCTTCCTGGTCAAGAACAAGGGCCGCGTCTTCTCCATCTCGGAGATCTACGAGGCGATCTGGCAGGAGCCTTCCTTCGGCGTTGACAACATCGTCGCGGTCCACATCCGCCACATCCGCGAGAAGATCGAGATTGACCCGAAGAATCCCAGATACCTGAAGGTCGCCTGGGGCATCGGCTATAAGATTGAACGGCTCTGAGCCGTCACGGAGCAGTCCCATGAAGTTTTATCAGTTTCGAAGAATCCTGGTGCATCTGCTGCTCTTCTTAGCCTGCCTTTCCGTGGCGGGAGGCATGATGATGGTCCGTTCCTTTACGGACAATTATTCCGTTGACGGAAGTGCCTGCACCTCCTACGAACAGACCTCGGATTTCGAGCAGCATTTCTACAAATACGTCGAGCGGGTGTCCGCATACACGGCTCTGCGCAACCAGGGCTATGAGCCGGACGCCTCGGTCTCCGGCATCAACGGCCGCGCGATCCGCGGCTCGGATTTCCGCGCCTTCCCCACCGATACCGAACAGGCCCAGGTGGAGTTTTACAACCGCAAATTAAACGGCGGGAGAACGTCCTTCCTCTACTACGTGGAGGGCATCGCTCCCTCGGCCGACTATATCTCGCCGCAGCTTCAGAAGCTCTGCTCCGCGGCCGGCAATGACCCCGTGACGCAGATCAAGAAGATGGTCAACGAAGGCGCCCCGTATTTTATCATCTACAATTCCGGTATCTACAACACGAATCTTGATAACTACGGTTTCCTCACGCCCTCTGTGCGCAGCTATCTTCTGGAGGGTGAGGGCTTCAAGACTCTCTATGCGCTCAGCTCCGGCAATTTCGAGGGAAGCATCGATGATTTCTCCGACGGCTATCACCTCTTCGCCAGAGCCCGGAGCCTCTACCAGATCGGCAGAACCAGCTCCGCGGTCGGCCTGATCTGCACGCTCGTATTTCTGGGGTTTGCCCTCTTCCTCTGCGGCTATCCGGCCGGATACCGCCTTCCCGAAGGTGAGACCGACCCCGCGGCGATCCGCCGCAGCAAGCGAAGCCAGGTCGATCTGCGCGGCTTCGACCGCGTCCCTGCGGAGGTTGCCCTGCTCGGCTGTATCCTCGTCTATCTGCTCCTCAGGTATTTCCTTCTCGGTTACCTCTGGGACGCATATCTGATGAGGCTTGTGACAGAGAACCGGGACCTGGTTTACTTCTTCCTGCAGTTTACGCTGAGCTATCTGTTCTTTGTGCCGTACTTCTTCAGCCTCGTGCGAAGATACAAGGCGGGCACCCTGTTCTCCGGCCTCTTTGTCGTCCGGGGCGGCAAGAAGCTCATGCACTGGATCCGCCGGTTCTTTGAAAACCGCAGCATCACCATGCAGGCCGGGATCCTCCTGCTGCTCTTCTTTGTAGGCGGTTTCCTCGCGCTCGGTCTTCTCTACCTCGCAGGCGTGCATATGGAGGGCTTCTACCTGATTCTCGGCCTCCTGCTCTACATCGTTCTCTTCCTGCTGCTCGCGCACAGGATTCTGCGCACCTGCGCGGATTTAAACATCATCATCCAGGAGACCGAACAGATCCAGGACGGCTCCTTTGACCACAAGGTTCCCGAGACGCTGCGCTCCGTTCCGGCGCGCACGCTGGGCGGCTACATCAACAACATCGGCCAGGGCCTGGAAAATGCAGTTGCTGAGCAGGTGAAGAGCGAGCGGCTCAAGACCGCCCTGATCACCAATGTCTCTCATGACATCAAGACGCCTCTGACCTCGATCATCAACTACGTCGACCTCTTAAAGCGCATGGACCTGGACAACGAGAAGGCCAACGGCTACCTCGAGATCCTCAACAACAAGTCCTGGCGGCTGAAGAACCTGATCGAGGACCTGGTCGAGGCTTCCAAGGCGTCCTCCGGGGCCATCACCCTTCAGTGCGAGCGGCTCAACTACATTGAGCTGATCCGGCAGTCCTGCGCGGAGTACGAAGACCGTTTCGCGCAGCGGCATCTTTCCATGATCACTTCCCTGCCGGATCATCCGGTCTACATCTTTGCCGACGGAAGGCGCACCTTCCGCATCATCGAGAACCTTCTCTCCAACGCGGGCAAATATGCTCTCGAAGGGACCCGGGTCTATGTGGATGTCGACGAGGCGGACGGTCAGGTCTCCCTCTCGATCAAGAACATCTCGGCAACGCAGCTGAACATCTCGGCCGAGGAGCTCATGGAGCGCTTCGTCCGTGGTGACCAGTCCAGAAGCACCGAGGGAAGCGGTCTCGGCCTGTCCATCGCAGAGAGCCTGGCCAAGCTTCAGGGAGCGGACTTCCGGCTGGATCTGGACGGTGACCTGTTCAAGGCCACGCTCACATTCCCTGTCTATCATCCTTGAGATTCCTGCCAAAGCAGGCTGACCGGATGCGGTAATGCATCCGGTTTTTTGTGAGGTGGATGCAGGGGCATCCCCGAAGGCCCTTTGCGGCCCGGGGGATGCTTCAAGGCTCAGCCAGCCCTCCACGATCTTCCTTCTTAAGCCCCTAGCGCAAAAACAGGGCGGCCCTCAGGGCCGCCCTGTCTGTCATTTTGTTATATCCGCTTTTCTGCCGCCGTGGCAGGTTCCCGCCGCGGCACAGTGCGCACAGTTATTTCCGCAGGAAGACCTCCCGGCCCTTCGATCCCGGATCATTCCCCGGATGATCAGGCCCACGATGAGCGCCAGCACGAGCAATGTCAGAATCGTTCCCGCATTTGCAGCAAACCAGGTCATCATGCAAGATCACTTCCTTTCCGTCAGTTTTTTCTTACGCTTTTACAGTCAGCTTTGTCGCCTCTTTGTAAGGGCGGAAAAGCAGGTAGATAAATGCAGCGATCACAGCCAGTGCAACGATCAGGCCGATCACGTTCACGTTGCCTGTGAAGAGTCCGCCCACCTGGTAGATCACCAGGGCGACCAGATAAGCCAGTCCGCACTGATAACCGATCGCGAACCACGTCCACTTGCGGCTGTTCAT
>JAFPYK010000187.1 GCA_017412265.1 Lachnospiraceae bacterium | reverse complement strand
TCGCACTCCTTCATGCCCGCCACGGACGTGATCGAGATCTCCTTCTCATACGTGTCCATGGCCGCGACGCCCTTGATGATGAGGAATCTGCCGGGCTTGACATGGTCCGTCACTTCCTTCGCGGCCTCAGGCTTTAAGAAGAGCTTGCAGGAGATGGAATCCGTATCGTCCGTCACGGTGAAGATCACCAGGATCCTTCCGCTCTTGGTCTCCCTCTCCTCCTCGGAGACGACCTCGCCGCGGATGACAACCTCGCCGATCGCGTCCGTGATCTCCCGGATCTCGATCCGCTCTCCCTCGACATTTCTCCCGTAGAAGACGTCCGGATCCTTCTTGTTCTTCTGGCGGATCTGCGTCAGGTCATCCTTGCCGCGGCTTCGCCTGCTCCTGCCCGGACGCTCGGCCGCCGCGTCGCGGATCGCGCGGATGTTCGCGATCTCCTCCTCGTCATCCTCGGACTCGCCCTCGGTTTTCTCCTTCTTCTTCACGAACTCGCACCGGATCGGAACACGGCGCCCGAACTTCGCCCCGAATTCCTCGTCACAGTGCCTCGTGAAATTCCTTGCAAATGCACGGGAGAGGAAATTCTCCTCAAATGTCAGGACGACCTCGTCTCCCTCCGTCTCCCGCTTCGCGGACGCAAGCAGCGTATAATTGACGCGGCTCTCCTCCTTGCATTCCTCCAGCAGGTAATCCAGATAGAATTCAAAGAGCTCCCCCGGACTCGCATGCCCGGCCGCCGGATACGTCTCCTCGATCACGACCCTTCCGCCCCCGTCCGGAAAGATCTTGTGCCCCAGCTCCTCCTGAAGCACCTGTTTAGCCGAAAAAGAAAGCAAATCCTCACACGTCACATAGACGGTAAACATTTGCTTGTCGGCCGAGAGGCAGACGCGGCAGATCTCCGGGATCTGCGCGGCCTCACGGTACTTCTCCGGAATATCAAGATCATGAAAAACTTCCAGTACTTTCATCGGTTCTCTATTCCTCTTCACTATGCCAGTGCAGCAGTTCCTCCCGAAGCTCGGCGAGAATCCTCTCCTCGGGGATCTTGCGCACCACTTGTCCCTTTTTGATTAACAGCGCTTCGCCGATGCCTCCGGCGATGCCGAGGTCCGCCTCCCTGGCTTCTCCCGGCCCGTTGACCACGCAGCCCATCACGGCCAGCTTCAGGTCCAGGTCGAACTCCGAGGCCATCTTCTCCACGGAATTGGCCAGGGAGATCAGGTCGATCTGCGTCCGCCCGCACGTCGGGCAGGAGACGATCTCGATGCCACCCTTGCGAAGCCCCAGCGTCCGCAGGATCAGCTTCGCAGACCGGATCTCCTCCACCGGGTCGCCGGTCAGAGACACCCGGATCGTATTGCCGATGCCCTGCCCGAGGATCATGCCCAGGCCCACCGCAGACTTGATATTGCCCGAATAGACCGTGCCCGCCTCGGTGATGCCGACATGCAGAGGATAGTCCGTCTGCGGAGCGATCAGCTCATGTGCCTTCACGCAGAACATGACGTCCGAAGCCTTGATGCTGATCACCATCTGGTCATAGCCGAGATCCTCGATCTGGGCCGCCTTCTCGAGCGCGCTCTCCACGATTCCCTCCGGAGTCACACCCCCGTAGCGCGCGATCTTCTCCTTCTCGAGAGACCCGGAATTGACGCCGACACGGATCGGCACCTCATATTCCCTGGCCTTCTCCACGACCGCCCGCACCCGCGAGACATCCCCGATGTTGCCAGGATTGATCCGGATCTTGTCCGCGCCGTTCTCGATCGCCTCGATCGCCAGCCGGTAGTCAAAATGAATGTCCGCCACGAGCGGAATGTGAATCTGCTTTTTGATCTCCCGAAGCGCGAGGGCCGCCTCATGCGTCGGCACCGTGCAGCGGATGATCTCGCAGCCGGCATCCTCGAGCCGCCGGATCTGCTCCACCGTCGACCTCACGTCCTCGGTCTTTGTATTGGTCATGGACTGGATCGCGATCGGGTAATGTCCTCCGATATACCGGTCGCCGATCCGGATCACCTTCGTCTTCTCACGCAGAAGCATGCACAATCCTCCCCTGCGGCTCAGCCGCGAAACAGTTTCAGAATATCGTTAAAGAACACCAGGGCCATCAGGATCAGCAGGATGATGAAGCCGATCGTGTGAACCAGGCCCTCCTTCTCCTTATCCAGAGGCTTGCGGCGCACCAGCTCGATGATCAGGAAGAGCAGGCGCCCGCCGTCCAGCGCCGGAATCGGGAGCAGGTTCATGACACCCAGGTTCGCGCTGAGCAGGATCGCGATATTCATGATATTGAGCAGGACGGTCAGGAAGCCCTCCTTGCTGGTCTCCTCCACCGTCTCCCCGATGATGCCCACGATGCCGACCGGCCCGGAGATCTCCCCGGCACTCACCCGGCCGCGCACGATCAGGCCGATGCTTCGGATCACATTTTCAATCTGGAAGCCCACTTCCTTAAACGAATACAGGATGGTCCGCCCGAAGCCGGTCTTCACCCGCTGGTTCAGGTAATACGAGAATCCCAGCCGGTAGACGTCCCCGTCCTTCACCGGCGTCACGGTAAACTGAAGCTTCTCCTCCCCCCGGCGGATGCCCAGCTGCACCGGCTTCTCCGTCAGCGGATCCACCATCAGGTCCGAGCTGAGCTCTCTGGAAAATGTCACCGCGTGCCCGTTCAGGGACGTGATGATATCACCGTCCCGGATGCCGGCCTCCGCCATCGGCATGCCCGGCTCGACCGCCGTGACCACCGCGGGATCATAGCCCACGGCCCCGATGAGGATCAACGAGAGCAGGAAGGCCAGCAGGAAGTTAAAGACCGGTCCCGCTGCCACCACCATCAGCCTCGTCCAGACACTCTTGTTGTTAAATGCGTCCGGATCGTCGTTCACCTCGTCCTCTCCCAGCATCGAGCAGAAGCCGCCGATCGGCAGCAGCCGCAGCGAGAACTGCGTCCCGCCCTTCTCAAAAGAAGCCAGCCTCGGCCCCATGCCGAGCGCGAATTCAATCACCTTCACCCCGCCGGCCTTCGCCGCCAGGAAATGCCCGAACTCATGGATAAAGATCAGCAGTCCGAACACCAGAATTGCAATCAGTATATTCATCCCGCCTTATCCTCTCTTCACCAGTTCCCCGGCTTCCTTCTCCGCCGCAAGAATCTCTTCCACCGTCGGGTTCTCGATCACCCGGTGCGCCTGCATGGCCGCCTCGATCTTCTCCGCGATCTCGGTATATCCGATCTCACGGTGCAGGAACCGCGCCACCGCCGCCTCATTGGCCGCGTTAAACACCGTCGGCATGCTGCCGCCCCGCCGTCCGGCCTCATAGGCCAGCCGCAGTCCCGGGAAGTTCACCGGATCCGGTTTCTCAAATGTAATCTGTGTCAGCTTCGTAAAATCCAGCCGCTCCCCGGGCAGATACACCCGGTGCGGGTAATACAGGGCATACTGAATCGGCAGGCGCATATCCGGGACGCCCAGCTGCGCGAGCACTGCCCCGTCCTCAAACTCCACCATGGAATGGATGATGCTCTGCGGCTGCACCACGACCTGGATCTGGTCAAAATCCACGTCAAACAGCCACCGGGCCTCCATCACCTCCAGGCCCTTATTCACCATCGTAGACGAATCGATGGTAATCTTCGGTCCCATCGCCCAGTTCGGGTGGCGCAGCGCGTCCTCCACGCGGACGCCCCGCAGCTCGTCCAGAGTCTTGCCCCGGAACGGCCCGCCGGACGCGGTCAGCAGGATCTTGTGGATCTCCCGCTTCTCCTCGCCGTGAAGCACCTGGAAGATAGCCGAATGCTCCGAATCCACCGGCAGCAGCGAGACCCCCTTCTCCTTCGCGAGCGGCACGATCAGATGGCCCGCGCAGACCAGAGTCTCCTTGTTCGCCAGCGCGATATCCTTGCCCGCCTTGATCGCCTCGATCGTCGGAACGATGCCGATCATCCCGACAATCGCCCCGAGGACGATCTCCGCCTCCGGCTGCGTCGCGCATTCGATCAGGCCTTCCATGCCCGAGACAATCTTCACCGGCAGGTGCCGGCAGGCCTCCCTAAGCTCCTTCGCCTTCTCCTCGTCATACAGACAGGCAAGCGCCGGCCGGAATTCCTCAATCTGCTCCTTGATCTTCTCTACATTGGACCCCGCCGCCAGCGCGGTCACGCACAGATCCTCATGATCCCGCACGACCTGCAGCGTCTGGGTTCCGATCGACCCGGTCGAGCCGAGTACCGATATCTTCTTCACTGTCATACCCCCTTGCGCCCGCCTGCCGTCACTGAATCAGGAAGTTCAGCAGCAGGAACACCACAGGCGCCGTAAATATAATCGAATCAAACCGGTCCAGGATCCCTCCGTGGCCGGGAATCAGGTTGCCGTAATCCTTGATGCCGTGATCTCTCTTGATCGCCGAAGCCGCGAGGTCTCCCACCTCGGAGAGAACCGCGGAGGCGCCGCCCAGCAGCGCGCACCCCGCGACCGGATCGGTCACCAGGCTCAGATGCGGAGCGAACACCGCCCCGTAGATCACGCCGATCAGGGCCGCCCCGATCACGCCGCCGATACAGCCCTCGATGGACTTGTTCGGGCTTAAGATGTGCAGGTTGCCGGTCAGCTTATGCTTGCCGAAGAGCATTCCCACACAGTAGGCGCAGGTATCCGCGCCCCAGGAGCCCACGAAGATCAGCCAGACCAGATAGGCGCCCGAAGGCATCACACGCACCTGGTAAATGAAGGAAAGCATCACCGCCGCGTAGAAGAATCCGAAGAAGACCGTGTTCACCTTCTCAAACGAATGCTTCGGGAAACACAGGACATAAGACGTCATCAGGATCAGGAAGAACCCGATCAGGAACGCCAGAAGCGTCTGCATCTTCAGAACCCCGAGGGCAATCATCACATAGTAGCCGATGCACGCAAGATAGCCGATGACGGCCGGAACGGTCTTCTCCATCGACACCACGCGGCACAGCTCGAACATGCCCACAAGAGACACCAGCAGCAGCACGCTCCAGAGCACCCATCCTCCCAGAACCATGGAAGCGATGGTCACTGCCATCAATATCACGCTGCTGCGCAGCCTTATCCAAAACGACTTCATATTCCTCTCCAATCCGCGGCCGAAGCCCCCGGTTTATTCATGAACGCCGCCGAAGCGACGGTCTCTTCCGTTATAATAGTCAATCGCCCTGACCAGTTCATCCTCATCGAAATCCGGCCAGAGAACCGGAGTGAAATAAAACTCCGTGTAAGCCAGCTGCCAGGGAAGGAAATTCGACAGCCGCTCTTCCCCGCTGGTCCGGATCAGCAGATCCGGGTCCGGCATGCCCGCCGTATCCAGGCTCTCCGAGATCATCTGCTCCGTGATCTCCTCCGGCCGCAGCGCCCCCTCAGCCGCCTGCGCGGCGAGCCTTCGCACCGCCCGGGTGATCTCGTCCCGGCCGCCGTAATTGATCGCGATTGTGAACTTGAGCCCCGTATTCGTATCCGACGCCCTCTCGAGCGCGTGGATGCTCTCCTGCAGGTCCGGCGCAAGGCGCGACAGATCCCCGATCACCCGCACCTTCATGTTGTTGTCCACGGCCCGGCGGATCGCATTCTTCATATACTCCCGAAGCAGGTTCATCAGCATCCCCACCTCTTCCTCGGATCGTTTCCAGTTCTCGGTAGAAAATGCATAGACCGTCAGATACTCGATCCCATGGTTCCAGAACGTCTCGCACATCGCCTCCAGGGTCTTCGCCCCCTGCACATGGCCGAAGGTCCGGGGCCGCCCCTTCTTCTTCGCCCATCGCCCGTTGCCGTCCAGGATCACCGCCACATGTCTCGGAATCTTCTTCTCGCCCATCTGCTCCGTCCTTTCCTAATAACACAGCAAGAGGCGTACCTCCGGCGTTTTCCGGATCCGATACGCCCCTTCCCTCACTTTTCTCTCTGCTTAAGCGTCAGACCGTCATAATCTCCTTGGACTTCGCCTCGATCGCCTGGTCCACCTTCTCGATAAACTTATCCGTGGACTTCTGAAGCTTCTCCTCGAGTTCCTTTCTCTCATCCTCCGAGATCTCGGAATTCTTGTTCTGCTTCTTCAGCGTATCCATACCGTCCCGGCGGATGTTGCGGACCGCGACCTTCGCGCCCTCGCCCTTCTTCTTGACGTCCTTGACCAGTTCCTTTCTGCGCTCCTCGGTGAGCTCCGGGAAGATCAGGCGGATGATTCTGCCGTCATTGCTGGGGTTGATGCCCAGCTCCGACATATGGATCGCCTTCTCGATGGCCTTCACCAGAGACGGCTCGTAGGGCTGGATCTGGATCATCCTCGCCTCGGGGACAGAGATGTTGGCCACGGACTGGATCGGCGTCGCCACGCCGTAGTAATCCACCTTGATCTTGTCCAGAACATGCGGATTCGCCCGGCCGGCACGGATCGTGTTATATTCGCTGTCCAGAGCAGCCAGAGTCTTGGTCATTCTCTCTTCACAATTGTCAATCACTGCGCTGTTCATCATTCTCCTCCTTGTACTGATATATCTCTCAGGCGGTAACTCTCGTACCGTTTACTTTCCCCTGCACCGCAAGCACGATGCTGTCCTTCTCATTCAGTGAGAATACCAGAAGCGGCAGATGGTTCTCCATGCACATCATGGACGCGGTCAGGTCGATGACCGCAAGCTTCTTCTCCACCACTTCCTCGATCGGAAGCACATCATAGCGGACCGCCGCCGGATTGATCTTCGGGTCGCTGTCATAGACGCCGTCGATCGCCTTCGCCAGCAGGATCACGTCCGCCTCCATCTCGATCGCCCGGAGCACGACGCCGGTATCCGTCGAGAAATACGGATGTCCCGTGCCGCCCGCGAAGAATACCACCTTGCCGGCCGCAAACGCGTCATTCGCCGCGTCCTTCGAGAAGAGCTTCGTCATGCTGCCCACCGCGAACGGTGTGAAGATCTCGGTCTTCATCCCCGCGAACCGGAAAATCTCCGAGACATAGATGCAGTTCATCACGGTCGCAAGCATCCCGATCTGGTCCGCCTTCGTGCGGTCGATCGTCTCGCTCGTCCGGCCCCTCCAGAAGTTGCCTCCGCCGATCACGATCCCGACCTCGACTCCTTCATCCGTCAGGGTCTTAACCTGGCGCGCCACCATCAGACAGGTTTTCTCATCAAATCCGGTATGCTTCTCGCCTGCCAGCGCCTCGCCGGACAGCTTCAGCATCACTCTCTTATACTCGCTCATGCTTCCTCCTCACCTCGGTAAACTATCGTTTTAAGTCTACCACGATTACCCTTCAAATGCAATGTGATTCTTCTTAAGGAACAGCCCCGCGAGCCGGTCCCACTCGCGCTCCGCGGTCTTGCCCGGCACGAAGGTTTCATAAGAAATCCCGGTGACCGCGCAGGCCTCCCCGCGCTCGAAGCGCAGGTGAAGATACACCCGCTCCACGCCGTGAAATACCTCATTCCCGGACAGGTCCCAGTCCGGCCTAAGCGTCACCTGGAAGTCCTTCTCCTCCTCATCCTGCGCCAGCAGCATCGCGGCCACGGGACGCACCTGCGCCCACTTGCACGCGCCGGCGTCCGCCAGCTCCGCCCGCACAAAAGAAGAAAATTCTGCCCGGACGAAGAAGAAATTGTCCCAGGTGGCCTCCCGGAAAAGCCCTTGCAGGAACTCCTCTGTGTCTATGATTTTATAGGAAATCATCGGTTTTTTCCTTTCATTTACTGTCCATTTCACATTATAAACAATGTCTCCGCCGATTACCAGAGACTTATTAGGAATTCACGATAGTTTTATTAGCAATCGCTATAACCCCCTGCATTGACGCCAACTTTACATAATGTTTATAATTTGCCTTGTTAAAACAATTGTTCCGATCCGATCGGAATCCAATCCTAAGGGAGGAAATCTATATGAAAAACCTTGCAAAGTTCTTCAAGTTTGAAGAGCGCAACACTACGATGAAAATCGAGCTGATTGCAGGTCTGACCACCTTCATGACCATGGCTTACGTTCTGGTAACCCAGCCCGGCGCGATCTGCGGCTTCGGTCCGGATCCCGGCGTTGTCGACGTTGCAGGCGTTATGGTCACCAAGGAAGCGATCACGGTCCTTACAGCCCTGATTTCCGGTATTATCACTCTGCTGATGGCCTTCTACGCGAACTTCCCGTTTGCGCTGTCCACCGGTATGGGCACCAACTTCGTTCTTGGTTCCCTGGTTCAGAGCGGTTCTCTTTCCTACGCAGCAGCGATGACGATCATCCTGATTTCCGGTATTGTCTTCGTCGTCCTGTCCGTATTTGGTATCCGTGACCTGATCGTCCGTATGATCCCGAAGAACATCAAAGTGGCTATCTCCACCTCGATCGGCTTCTTCATCGGCTATCTCGGACTGTCCAACTCCGGCATCTGCGATTTCTCCAGCGGCCTTTCCATCGGCAACTTCAAGGACAAGACGGTCCTTCTTGCTCTGGCCGGCCTCTTAATCATCGGTGTCCTGACCGCATTCAAGGTCAAGGGTGCGATCCTGATCGGTATCGTTGTGATCACCATCATCGGCATCCCGCTGGGAGTTACCACTCTTCCCGGCCAGGTTGCCAAGATCCCGGATATGAGCTCCATCGGAGACGTCATCTTCCACTTCGATCTGAAGTCTGTCATCAACGCAGAAGGCATCATCCTGATGTTCATCGCCTTCTTCGGCGACTTCTTCTCCACCCTGGGCACTGTCCTTGCTGTCGGCGGACGCGCTCATATGCTGGATGAGAACGGCAACCTGCCCGGCATCGAGAAGCCTTTCTTAGTTGACGCCATCGGTACCGTTGTCGGCGCATGCTTCGGCTGCACCACCATCACCACCTACGTAGAGTCCACCTCCGGTGTTGAGGCAGGCGGACGTACCGGTATGACGGCTCTGACCACCGGCGTACTCTTCCTGATCTTCATCTTCTTCTCTCCGTTAGCACTGATGGTTCCCAACGCTGCGACCGGTCCTGCTCTGATCTTCGTCGGATTCCTGATGATCCAGG
This sequence comes from Lachnospiraceae bacterium, assembly GCA_017412265.1. Lineage (GTDB taxonomy): Bacteria > Bacillota > Clostridia > Lachnospirales > Lachnospiraceae > RGIG1588. The sequence goes on along the minus strand of JAFPYK010000187.1, from coordinate 7,320 downwards.
GTGTCAAGGACATCGACTTCAGCGATTTCACCGAAGCTTTCGGACCTTTCGTTATGATCATGTTCGGTACCTTCTCTGCTTCCATCGCAGTCGGTATCGCCGCCGGTATCCTTGCTGACATCCTCATCAAGGTCTGCACCGGCAAGTTCAAACAGGTTCACTGGGGTATGTACATCCTGGCAATCCCGCTGGTGCTGTACTTCATCCTCGGATAATCTCAAGACACCAACCGGGCCGGACATCTTCTGTCCGGCCCTTCCTTATTTTCTGAAAGGATCCCTTCATGGAATTAGCATATAAAGACAAGAAACGTCTCTTACAGGCCGCTCTCGGCCAGATTCCCGCGGACCTCTGTGTGAAAAATGTCCGCCTTGTCAACGTATTTACCGGCGAGATCCTTCCCGCCGACGTCTACGTCTGCGACGGCTTCATCTGCCACGTGGAATACGAGGATTTTGCAAATGTGAACGCCGCAGAGATCTACGACGCCAAGGGCCAGTACATGACCCCAGGCTTCCTGGACGCTCACATGCACATCGAAAGCTCCATGCTCACGCCCAGGCATTTCGCCGAGGTATCGGTCCCCTGGGGCACCACGACGATCGTCACCGACCCGCACGAGATCGGCAACGTCTGGGGCATGGACGGAGTCCGCTACATGCATGAGAACTCCGAGGACGTCCCGCAGCGCCAGTTTATCGACATCCCCTCCTGCGTGCCCGCGGTTCCCGAACTGGAGGTCTCCGGCGCGAACTTCCTCGCGGAGCAGATCGATGAGCTCGCGGATCTGGACCGTGTCATCGGCCTCGCGGAGGTCATGGACTTCCTGGCGGTGATTCACGGGAGCGACCGCATGATGGACATCCTGGACGTCGCGAAGAAGCGCGGCCTCTACATCCAGGGACACGCACCCTTCGTCTCCGGCCGGATGCTCTCCGCCTATCTCTGCGGCGGGCCGAAGACCTGCCACGAATCCCGCACCGGCGCAGAAGGCCTCGAGAAGATGCGCCAGGGCATGTACGTCGACATGCGGGAGAGCTCCATCTCGAAGAATGTCAACACGGTCTGGGACGGCGTGAAGGACTTCAAGTACTTCGACACCCTCTGCATCTGCACGGATGACCGTGAATCCGACGATCTGTTAAAGCTCGGCCACATCAACGATGTGCTCAGGGTCGTCATCGAGCACGGCATGGATCCGGTCCTTGCGATCAAGTCCGCAACCATCAACACCGCGCGGGAGATTCATTTCGAGAACATCGGTGCCGTGGCGCCCGGCTACGCGGCCGACATGGTCCTGATGCCCGATCTTCGGGAGATGCGCCCTTCGGCCGTCTTCTACGAAGGCCGCCTGGTCGCGGAGAACCAGAAGCTCCTGGTCCCGATCGAGGACCGCTCCTACGAGCTTGAGGAACGCAACTCCATGAACGTCGTGCGTGACCTGACGGTTGAAGATCTCCGAATCAAGGCGCCCGTGCAGGACGGAACCGTGAAGGTCAATGTTCTCACCTACCTGACCCACATGCTCTCCTCCACCGAATCCGTCGTGGAAGAGATCCCGGTCAAGGACGGCTATCTTGATCTCTCCGGCGATCCCGACTTAAACTATGTGGCAGTCATCAACAGATACGGACATGACCGCATGGCCGTCCACGTGGTCCGCCGCTTCGGCACCGACCACGGCGCCCTGGCATCCACGGTCTCCCACGACTCCCACAATCTCACCTGCGTCTACGACACCCCGGAGAACGGCCTTATGGCGATTCAGGAGCTGATCCGCACAAACGGCGGCATGTGCGCCGTCGAGGACGGACAGATCCTTCACACCCTGGCCCTTCCTGTCGGCGGCCTGATGTCCGTCAAGCACGCCGCAGACCTCTCCGTCGACGCGACCGCGATGAAGGAAGCCGACCGCAGGCTCGGCCTCACCCAGATGCCCAATCCTCTTCTGCGCATCGTCTCCCTGGCCCTGCCGGTGATCCCGAAGGCGAAGATGAGCGACATCGGCCTCATCGACGTAGGCACCAAGACTCTAATCCCGCTCTTCGCGGAGGAATAACACAAAAGTCCCGGTCATCGGCCCTGCCGACAACCGGGACATTTTTTCTCTCACACATTTCAGACATCCGCGGACGCAGTATCTCCGCCTCCGGACACACTCACTCTTCCGCTTCCCTCACGAAGACCACCACGCTCTTCGAGGGAAGGCTCACCGGAACCCCCTCCTGCACCTCAACAGGCGCCTCCGTCGTCTGGATCACCGGCTTCCATACGCCCTTCTCCCGGATCTCCGGCAGATAGATCGTCTTCTCCTCCGGATCCATGTTGCAGGCAACGAAGATCGACACGTCGTCAAAATATCTCCCGTAATAGAAGAATCCGCACTCCTGCGTCCCGCTCTCGCGCCTCCACGGCTCCGACCCGTGCACCGAATAATCCGGCGCCCCGTACATCCGCACGTCGCGCTCGGTCAGCCGCCCCGCCGTGTTGATCGCCGGGTGCTCCCGCCGGAAGTCCACCAGCTTCCTCACGAACGCGCGGATCTCATCACCGCGCCTCCCGGTCCGCCAGTTCAGCCAGTTGATCTCATTATCCTGGTTGTACGGATTGTTGTTGCCCTGCGCCGTGTGGGCCATCTCATCGCCCGCCTGGATCATCGGCACACCGTTGGCGAGGAAGGTGAGCGCCAGGATATTCTTCACCATCTGCAGCCGCAGCTTCTCGATCTTCCTCGAGCCGGCAGGTCCCTCCGATCCGCAGTTGAAGCTGTGATTGATCTCCGGCCCGTCCAGGTTGTTCTCCCCGTTCGCCTCATTGTGCTTCCGGTCATACGAATACAGGTCCCACAGCGTAAATCCGTGCTGGTCCGCCGCGTAATTCAGTCTCCGGAAGGTCGGATGATAGTAATTCCAGAGATTCTGCAGATCCTCTCTTCCGTCCTCCAGCCCCAGCAGGTACCGGCGAAGCACATACGCGAAATGATCGTTGGCATACAGCAGCCGCCGCTTCCGGTCATCCGCGCACCCGTCCAGACGGTCCCCCAGAATCAGGCAGTCCGCGAGGATCGGGTCCTTCTGGACCGCCGCCGCGTCCGCCACAGATCCGCTCACATGGAAGCCGTCCACCCCGTACGCGTTCCTCCAGTGGCGCAGCGCACGCACCGCGCGCTCCCTGGTCATCGACTCGTCAAAGCAGAACTCCATAATCACCGCGATGCCCTCCCGGTGAAATGCCTGCACCATCCGCAGGAATTCCGGCCCGGCATCCTCCCGGAACGCATAGCTGTTCTTCGGCGCATAATAATATGCCGGCGAGCCGTAACCCCAGTAATTGACCGCGCCCTCGCGCAGAGGCCGCACTCTTCCGCCGGTCCGCACCGCCGTCTCATCAAACTCATAGCAGGGCATCAGCTCCACCGCGGTCACACCCAGCTCCCGCAGATAACGCGCCTTGCGGGCCGCCCCTGCAAATGTCCCCCGCTCCCGGATCCTCGACGTCGGATCCATCGTAAATCCGCGCACATGCAGCCGGTACAGGAAGAGATCCTCACTCTTCGCCCCGGACAGCACCGGCGCCTCCGCCGGCAGCTCCCGGTAGCAGGCACGCCTCACCGGCAGCCCGCCCCCGAACGTCTCACGCCCGGCCACCTCCGCCGCGCAGGGATCCACAACCTCCCCCTCCGGCGTCCGGTAGACATAGTCAAAGGCCCGGCGAGACATCCCCTCCAGGCAGAACGAATACGCGTCCCCGCTCCGCAGCTCATCCGTCAGCGGGAACGACTCGATGACCTCATCCGTTCCGGGTTCATATAAGACAAGCTCACAATCCTTCACTCCGGGCAGACAGATACCGAAGAGGATATTCCTCCCCGCTCTGGCCGCGCCCTCCAGATACCCCTGCCATTTGCTGATCTTCATCATACCTTACTCCTCATCGATGCCTGCAGAAAACCTCTGCAATCCATAAGCGCCGCCGGCCCGACGTACTCCCGGACCCGACAGACAGCTATCCACGATGTTTCATTCTTACACTTTCCCCAGTTTGATACCATTATACACGAGAAGCACCTGTTTTGGAAAGAATTTCCTTGCAAAATCATCACAGTACGATAAAATATTAGGATGTTATAGAAAGATATTGGAGGAAACCATGATTCAGGCAAACGGCATCAGCCTGCGCATCGGCAAACGTGCGCTCTTTGAGGACGTTCACATCAAATTCACCCCCGGCAACTGCTATGGGATCATCGGCGCGAACGGCGCCGGCAAGTCCACCTTTCTGCGGATCTTGAGCGGAGAACTCGAGCCCACCTCCGGCGATGTCTTCATCACCCCCGGCGAGCGCCTCTCCTTCCTGCAGCAGGACCATTTCAAATACGACGCCTACCCGGTGATCGACACCGTCATTCTGGGCAACCGCAGGCTCTACGAGATCATGAAGGAGAAGGAAGCCCTCTACGCGAAGGAAGACTTCACCGACGAGGACGGCATCCGCGCCAGCGAGCTCGAGGCAGACTTCGCCTCGATGGACGGCTGGACCGCCGAATCCGACGCAGAGACCCTCTTAAACGGCCTCGGCGTCGACTCTTCCCTGCACACCGCCCGGATGAGCGAGCTCACCGGCAACGACAAGGTCAAGGTCCTCCTGGCCCAGGCCCTCTTCGGTAACCCGGATATCCTGCTCCTCGACGAGCCCACGAACCATCTGGATCTGGACGCCATCGCCTGGCTCGAGGAATTCCTGATCGATTTTGAGAACACCGTCATCGTCGTCTCGCACGACCGCTACTTCCTCAACAAGGTCTGCACCCACATCGCGGACATCGACTACGCCAGAATCCAGCTCTACGCCGGCAACTACGACTTCTGGTACGAATCGAGCCAGCTGATGATCCGCCAGATCAAGGAAGCCAACAAGAAGAAAGAAGAACGCATCAAGGAGCTGCAGGAATTCATCCAGCGCTTCTCCGCCAATGCGTCCAAGTCCCGCCAGGCCACCTCGCGCAAGCGCGCACTGGAGAAAATCCAGCTGGAAGAATTAAAGCCCTCCAGCCGCAGATATCCCTACATCGACTTCAAACCGAACCGCAGTATCGGCAACGAAGTCCTCACCGTCAAGGATCTGTCCAAGACCATCGACGGCGTCAAGGTGCTCGATCACATCTCCTTTATGATCGGCCGCGAAGACAAAGTCGCCTTCGTCGGTCCCAACACCCTCGCCGTCACGACCCTCTTCCGGATCCTCTCCGGCGAGATCGAGCCCGACGAAGGCGATTACAAATGGGGCGTCACCACGACCCACGCCTACTTCCCGAAGGACAACACGAAGGAATTTGACTGCGACGACACCATTGTCGAATACCTGATGCCCTACTCACCCGAGAAAGACGTCACCTATGTCCGCGGCTTCATGGGCCGCATGCTCTTCTCCGGCGACGAAGGCAACAAGCTCGTGCGTGTCCTCTCCGGCGGAGAGAAAGTCCGCGTGCTCCTCTCCCGCATGATGATCCAGGGCGCCAACGTCCTGCTCCTCGATGAGCCCACCAGCCATCTGGACATGGAAGCCATCACCGCCCTGAACAACGGCCTCATCAAATTCCCGGGCGTCGTCCTCTTCACCGCCCAGGACCACCAGTTCGTGCAGACCGTCGCCAACCGCATCATGGAACTGACGCCCGGCGGCCTGATCGACCGAAAGACCACCTACGACGAATATCTGGCCAGCGACGAACTCGCCAGAAAACGCATGATTATGAACTTCACCGCCGAAGAAGAACCCACCGGCGACGAAGAAGACTGACCAGGAGGAACCCCATGGATTCCGGTGAAATCACCATACTAATCACAATCATCATACTGATCCTGCTCTCCATGTTCTTCTCATCCGCAGAGACCGCCATGACCGCCGCCGGCAAGCTCCGGATGCGCTCCCTGGCAGAAGAAGGCAGCAAATCCGCGCAGCGCGTGCTCCGAATCACGGCAGACCCCTCACGGATGCTCAGCATGATCCTGATCGGCAACAACATCGTCAACCTGACCTCATCCGCCCTGACCACCACCCTGGCCATCCGCGTCTGGGGCGACTACGCCGTCGGCATCGCTACCGGCATCCTGACCTTCGTGGTCCTGATCTTCGCGGAGATCCTCCCGAAGACCATCGCAAGCATTTACGCGGACCGCATGGCCCTCGCCTACAGCGGCATCCTTCTGGTCCTGATGAAGATCCTCACCCCCGTCATTTTCCTGGTCAACGCCTTCTCCGGCCTGATCCTGAAGATCTTCGGCATTCATCCCGAAGAGAAAAATGACGCGATCACCGAGGACGACCTGCGCACCTTCATTGACGTCGGCCAGGAAGACGGCGTCCTCGAGCAGGACGAGCACCAGATGATCAACAACGTCGTAGACTTCGGCGACTCCCTCGCCAAAGACGTGATGATCCCCCGCATCGACATGGAATGCATCGACGCGGACGCCGAACTCTCCGAACTGCGCGAGATCTTCCAGACCAGCAAATACACCCGCCTCCCGGTCTACGAAGAATCCAAAGACCACATCATCGGCATCGTGAACCTCAAAGACCTCTTCTTCGCAGAAGACGACGGGACGGTCACCATCCGCTCCCTGATGCGCGAGCCGATCTTCGTCTACGAATTCAAGAAGACCTCCGAGCTTCTCTCCGAGATGCGCAAAAACTCTGTCTCCATCGTTATCGTCCTCGACGAGTACGGCGTGACCGCCGGCCTCATCACCCTCGAAGACCTCCTCGAAGAGATCGTCGGCGAGATCCGCGACGAATACGACGAAGACGAAGAAGAGCTCTTCCGCCGCCTTGAAGACGGCCGCTACCTCCTCGACGGCTCCATGCGCCTCGAAGACGTCAACGAGCTCCTCGGCCTCTCCCTCGAGTCCGACGAATACGACTCCATCGCAGGCTACGTCATCTCACTCTCCGACGACCTGCCCGAAGAAGGCGAGACCTTCCGCTCCGGCAATGTCCTCTTCACCGTCCGCAAGCTCGACCACAACCGCATCGACACCGTCGAAGTCGAGCTCGACCCCGACGGCAGAGAAGCCGACGGCGACGAGCACTGAGCCCGCCACCCATACACACAACAGACAAATGCATCCCCGAACGAATCAAGCCGATTCGCTCAGGGATGCTTTTTTTTGCCGAAAACAGCCCGGGGAAATGATTCTTAAGGCAAAAACTCTTTGCACCCTTCAATCCTTACATTTTTCTTCCATCCTCGAATCCCAGACTCAGGGGATAGACTTTGCGGAACGCAAGGAAAAAGCGTTCCGCAAACCTGCCTTACGG
>JAFPYK010000186.1 GCA_017412265.1 Lachnospiraceae bacterium | reverse complement strand
GATTCCGCCGTTCGCGTTCAAGGACTGCAAGAACCTGAAGAAGGTGGTCTGCGGCGCGGGGATGAAGCGGATCTATGCCTGGGCATTTGCCGGTTGCGACGTGCTGGACGAGCTGTTCTTCGGGCCGGGCGTGACGATGAGCAAGCAGGCGTTTGAGAGCAAGAATCTGAACGAGCTGCCGGAGATTGAGGATGAGGAGAGCCGGGAGTGACCCGGGAAGAGACGGTGAATCCGGGGCCGGCGGATATGTTCTGCCGGCCGTATTTTCTGCTTGACTCTGACGTTGCGTCATAGTTTAGGATGTAGATAGAAGGGAGGTGTGATCATGAAAATGACGGTGCACGAGGTGAGTGAGCTGAGCGGTGTGAGCATCCGGACGCTGCAGTATTATGACTCGATCGGGCTGCTCTCTCCTGCGGAGTACACCGAGGCCGGCTACCGGCTCTACGACGCGGAAGGGCTTCGTTTGCTGCAGCAGATTCTGCTGTTTCGGGAGCTGGAGTTCCCGTTAAAGGACATCAAGAGAATGATGGAGAGCCCGGGATATGACCGGGAGAAGGCGCTCGCGCAGCAGATCGAGATGCTGAAGCTTAAGAAGGAGCATCTGGAGGAGCTGATCACATACGCCCGGGGAATACAGACGTTAGGAGGGAATTTCATGGATTTTCAGGCATTTGACAAGAAGAAGCTCAAGGAGTACGCGGCGCAGGCCAAGGCTTCCTGGGGGGAGACCGACGCTTACAAAGAGTATGAGGCGAAGAGCGCGGGGCGCACGGAGAATGAGCAGAACTCTCTCAATGTGCGGATGATGGAGATCTTCTGCGAGTTCGGCAGGATCAAGGAGGAGGACCCGGCGTCTGCGCAGGCGCAGGGGCTGGTGAAGAAGCTGCAGGGCTTCATCACGGAGAATTATTACCGGTGTACGGACGAGATCCTGGCGGGGCTTGGCAAGGCATATGGCTGCGGCGGGGAGTTTACCGCGAACATCAACGAGGCCGCCGGGGACGGGGCCGCGGAGTTCGCCGCGAAGGCGATCGAGGTGTACTGCAGGTGAGACGGTGCGCAGAGAACAGACAGGGGGCTTCGGCCTCCTGTTTCTCGTTTCGCGGCGCGGCCGGTGTGCAGGAAAGACTCTTGACCGCGCCCCGCCCGCAAACTTATAATATTCCCAGGTAATATCTTCGCCCGGGACGTGCGGGCGGATGGAGATCAGAGAGGGGGAGACTGTGATGAATCAGAGAGTGAAAGAGCTGCTGATGGTTCTGAAATACGGGATTCGCGTGCCGGAGCATCCGGCGTATGAGGGGGCCGGCGCCGCGAAGGGCGCGTACCGGCATCCTTCGCTGGAGAGGCTGGCGGAGATGAAGGAGGAGATCCGTCATCAGGTCTCCGGGGCGACCCGCGCGGCGGGGAGAGATCCGGTCTCCGGGCTGGAGGCGCTCACGGACCATGTGCAGCCGCTGCTGCATTCTTATGCCGAGGAGTGGGCCGGGGCCGAGGAGGTGCTGGCGCGCGATCTGTGCGGGAAGATCCGGGGAAGCCGGGAGCTTGCGGGGCTTAGCGGGACGGAGAAGGAGGAACTGCGCGAGGTGCTTCGCAGGGAGATCCGCGCGAGCGCGATCTGGGAAGAGGAGAGCCTCTATGAGCGGCTGATGGACCGCGTGAAGGACCTGGACCAGATGTTTGACGAGAATCCCTATGATGAGACGGACGTCTCGCTCGAGGATTACGCGAGCCGGATGGATTCGGTGGGGTACCGGGTCGGGAGCCGGGCGCACAAGGAGGCGGCGGCCGATGCATTTGACAGCTATGTCGGGGCCCTGGCCGGGGTGCTCTCGGCGATGGACGATGACGGAGCGGGCACGGTGGCGACCCGCGTGATGCGCGGGCTTCTGAAGGACCTGTGAGACGTCCGCGGGTCCGGATCGGGATATGTCATGAACAAGACAGAGATTTATATCGGCCTGAATGACCAGACGACGAAGGAGCAGAGATTCGACACGGCGGCATATGTGTCGCTTCTGAAGAAG
>JAFPYK010000003.1 GCA_017412265.1 Lachnospiraceae bacterium | reverse complement strand
TCCGGCTTCTTAGCTCTTCGAAACAGCACGGACAGGCCGTAGCCGATCATGACGCCTGTCACATTCAGGATCAGGTCATCCACATCGAACGTTCCCACCATCAGAAGCAGCTGCATGGTCTCCACCAGAAGGCTGAAGAGAAATCCAAGCAGCGTCACCTGCCAGAAGACCGCCACCCTGCGATAGGCGAGCGGCAGCAGGAAGCCGAACGGCGCAAACGCCAGCACATTTCCCACGATATTTACCAGGAAGAGCTCGGTGTTAAATGAGCTCCGATAGCTGATGTAGCGCCGGATCTCCGCAAACGGGATCAGGTTATAGTGATATTCGGTGAACCCTTCTGTGCGCCCGTACCGGTCGCTCAGGAAGAGCAGGTACAGCAGCACCGCCAGGTATATCACCAGCAAAACAACCGCCGCCGCGTGACGGGCGGCGGTTTTGTCTCTTTCGGACATTGCCATGTTCATTAGGCGCGAAGCGTAATCCCCAGTTCAGAGAGACCATGCAGGATCTTCTGCATCACCGCGCCGACCTCCTTGTCTTCCAAGGTGTGATCCTTCGCCCGGAAGGTCAGTGAATATGCCATCGACTTATATCCGGTCATGATCTGGGCGCCTTCGTACACGTCAAACAGGACGCAGCTCTCGAGGAGCTTTCCGCCTCTCTGGCGCAGCACGCGCTCCACGTCGCCCGCCAGGATATCCTTCTTCATCACCATGGCCAGGTCTCTGGACACGGCAGGATAACGGGCGATACCGGTATATTTCACATCAAAATTCGCACGGGAGACGATCTCGGGCATATCCAGCACTGCCAGATATGTCTTCTCGCCCAGTCCGTAGTTCTCGCAGACGTCCGGATGCACCTCGCCGAGATAACCGATGACCGCACCGTCATAGATCATCTCCGCCTGGCGGCCGGGATGCAGGAAGGTCTTGCCGGCCTTCGGGTTGTAGGTCACCAGGTCCTTCATGCCGACCTTCTCCAGAAACTCCTCCAGTACACCCTTCATGTCGTAGAAATCGCCGTCCCCGTAGAATCCCAGCGTGAACTGCTTTCTCTCGTCCGGCAGCTCCGTCACCGGCAGCGCCTTCGGATAGTAGACATTGCCCAGCTCATAGAGGCGGACGTTTTTATTTCTGCGGTTGTAATTCGTAGCAAGGCTGGTCAGGATGCCGTTGACCGGAAGCGTACGCATCACGGAATAATCCTCGCCCAGAGGGTTGAGGATGGAGACCGTCCGGCGGAGCGGGTCGTTCTCATCGAGCAGCAGCTTGTCGAAGACCTTCGGGCTCTCGAAGGAATAGCAGTATCCCTCGGAGAATCCGAAGCGCTCGGCCATATCTCTCGCGATGTTCTCGATCCGTCCCTTGAAGGAGAGTCCGCCGGCCGTCGCGGCGCCGGAAGGAAGCGTGGTCGGGATCTTGTCATATCCGTAGAAGCGGGCCACCTCTTCCGCCAGGTCCGCCAGACGCAGCAGGTCCTGTCTCCACGAGGGAACGATCACTTCCTTCGTCTCCGGGTCATAGCCCAGGTCGATCTTCTTGAAGTAAGCGATCATCTGCTCCTCGGACACGTCCGTTCCGAGCATCGCATTGATCTTGTCCGCGTCAAATCCGACCCTGGTATCCCCCTTAGGCTCCGGATAGATATCCACGCAGCCGCCGATCACTTCGCCGGCGCCCAGCTCGTCGATGAGCTGGCAGGCACGGTTGATGGCCTCCATGGTGGTATTCGGATCCAGGCCCTTGGTGAACTTCGCCGCGGCTTCCGTCGCAAGGCCCAGCTTCTTGCTGGTCAGGCGGATGTTGGTGCCGTTGAAGCAGGCCGCCTCGAAGACCATCGTCTTGACGTCGTCGGTAATCTTGGAGTTCTCTCCGCCCATGACACCCGCGATGCCGATCGCTTTCTCGGCGTCACAGATCATCAGCATGGAAGAATCCATCGTGCGCTCCTGCCCGTCCAGCGTGACGAACGGCTCATTGTCCTCGGCGCGGCGCACCACGATCTTCTTGCCGGCGATCAGGTCATAGTCAAATGCATGCATCGGCTGCGCATACTCTTCCATCACATAGTTGGTGATATCCACGATGTTGTTGATCGGGCGGATGCCGCAGGCCGCCAGGCGTCTCTGCATCCACTCCGGCGAAGGAGCCAGATGGATGTTCTTGACGACTCTCGCGATGTAGCGCGGGCACAGATCCGGGTCCTTGACCTCAACCTGGATATAATCCGAGGTCTTCTCGTCATTGCCGGTCTCGGTGACCACCGGAGGCACGAACTCCTTGCGGAAGGTCGCAGCCGCCTCACGGGCGATGCCGATCACGCCGAAGCAGTCCACACGGTTGGAAGTGATCTCATACTCGAAGACCGTATCGTGCAGGCCAAGAAGCTCCACAGCATCAGACCCGACCGGCGCGTCCTTGTACTCTTCGTTGTCGCTTAAGATATAGATGCCGTCCGCCGCAGCGTCCGGATAGAAATCCGTCGACGAGCCCAGCTCATCCACAGAGCACATCATACCGAAGGACTCCACGCCGCGCAGCTTGCCGGGCTTGATCTCGATGCCGCCCTCTGCCGCTCCGGTGTGATGGCTGCCCGCCACACGTCCGCCGGCCAGGACCACAGGCACCTTCTGGCCTTCCGCAACGTTCGGCGCGCCCGTCACGATCTGTACGGTCTGTCCTTCCTCGTCGATCTGTACCTGGCAGATCAGCAGCTTGTCCGCGTCCGGATGCTTCTCGATCTTTAAGATCTTGCCGACAATAATCTTGTCCAGGTTCTTGTCCAGTCTCTCAAATCCTTCGACCTTGGTGCCGGTCAGCGTCATCGCGTCGGTGTACTCCTGATCCGTGCAGTCAAGGTCCGGAACATATGCTTTAATCCAGGATAACGGTGTATTCATAGTCTGTACCTCCTCAGAACTGTTTCAGGAAACGGATGTCGTTCTCATACAGCAGCCGCATGTCGTCGATTTCATATTTCAGCAGGGCGATTCTCTCCAGGCCGACGCCGAAGGCAAATCCGTTGTAGACCTCCGGGTCAATCCCGCACATCTCCAGCACGTGCGGATGCACCATGCCGCAGCCCAGGATCTCGATCCAGCCGGATCCCTTGCAGAAACGGCAGCCCTTGCCGCCGCACTTGAAGCAGCTCACGTCCATCTCCGCGGAAGGCTCCGTGAACGGGAAATGATGCGGCCGGAACTTGACCTTCGTCTCCTCGCCGAAGAGCTGCTTCGCGAACTCCGCGAGCGTTCCCTTCAGATCCGCGAAGGTGATGTTCTTGTCGATGAGCAGGCCCTCGATCTGGTGGAAGGACGGCGAATGCGTCGCGTCCACTTCGTCGGAACGGAAGACGCGTCCCGGGGAGATAATCCGGATGGGAAGCTCTCCCTTCTCCATGATTCTCGCCTGCACGGACGAGGTCTGCGTGCGCAGCACGATGTTTTTATTGATGTAGAAGGTATCCTGCTCGTCCTTGGCCGGATGTCCCTCCGGGATGTTCAGCTTCTCGAAGTTGTACAGATCGTACTCCACCTCGGGGCCTTCCACGACCTCATAGCCCATTCCGATGAAGATCCGCTCGACCTCTTCCAGCGCGATCGTGTTCGGATGGCGGTGTCCCTGGGCGGGCTTCTTCGCGGGCAGGGTCACATCGATGGTCTCATTCTTGATCTTCTCTGCCTTCAGCGCGCTTAAGAATGCCTGCCGCTTCTCCTCCATGGCCTTCTCGATGGCCGCTCTCGCGTCATTTACCATCTGTCCGACCTTCGGCCGGTCCTCCGGCGCGACGTCCTTCATGCCCTTTAAGACGGCCGTCAGCGCGCCCTTCTTGCCGAGGAAGCTCACGCGCACGTCATTTAAGCTCTCTACATGCTCGCTGGCCCCGATCTGTGCCAGCGCCTCACTCTGGATCCTCTCCAGATTCTCTTTGATACTCATGGCTCTTGCCTTCTCCTTTCCCGGGCCCCGGGTCTCCCCGGTTCCTCCCCCTGTTATTTCAGTCCCGACATTGTCAGAATCTCATCCACACTTGATTTCGTCACCACAAAACTGCGGTCTTTCCCGTTGAGATCCAGCAGATACAGGCTGTTCTCATCGTACTCGTAGAAGGTCCAGACGTCCGTCCGCCCCTTCCAGTCCACCGCGATGCGGGCGACTTCGCTGCCTGCCTTCTGGCTGTCCTTCGCGACCGCGTCCGCGGACAGCAGGCGCACCAGGCTGCCGATGTTCTCATACTGCTCGCTGCCGTCCGGCGTCAGGACCACATCCTTGCCGCCGCGGGAGATCGTAATCTTCTCCACATCATCGCCCACGCCCGGGAACAGCGTCCGGTAGACGTAGTCGAAGACGTTAAACGAGAGAAATGTAAATGCGTTCGTCCCGTTGATGATGTTGACGTTGTTGAAATAATTGGTCCTCACATAGTAATCGCCGTCTTCGTTCTTGTCGCCGAATTCCAGCAGATAGTCGATCTCGTGATCCTCCTGGTCCCGGAAACGGATCTTCAGGGTCATCGTCGGATCGTCAAATCCGTACTTCGAGAAGTCCTGGCAGTCATAATCATAGCAGGAGTCAAACGTCAGCATGTTATAGACGTCGATGAAGTTCGTCATCTGCATCTTGTTGGCGTAAACCTGTCCGTGGAAAGGCTCCGTCATCACAAGACTCAGGAAAGAGGATCCGCTGTCCTCGTCATAGTCCAGGACCATCGTCTGGCCGTCCTGGGTCCGCTCCAGGCGGACGATGCTCGCCACGGTGAGCGGCTGGATCGTCTCCGGATAGACCAGGGAGCCGCCGGTATAGTCGATGCCCTCGAAATACTCCGAGCCCATCAGCCAGATATCCTCCGACCCGCCGTAGGTCACGTAGTAGCCCATGCCCGCGGCGTTCTTGTCTCCGATCGTGAGGCGGATGTCCTCGCTCCCGGCCTTGGCCTGGATCACCATCGACGGCTGGTCCAGCCCGTACTCCGCCGGCTGTCCCTGCACCTTCTTCTGCAGGCGCACCTCGGTGAGCGAGTTGCACATGTATTTCACATAGCCCTGGATCAGGTTAGCCTCCGGGTACTTGACGTTGTGCCAGACCCCTTCCGCGTCTAGTTCCAGCTCTACGGTCTGGTCGGTGTCGGCCCGGTAGAAGGTCAGCTCCGTGATCTTCTTCGGGCTGGTCTTCGTGATCCGGGTCCCCTTCGCCAGATCGTCCTTGTGGTTATTGTAGATCGTCAGTCCCACGAAGGCGGCGATGGAAAGCACCAGCACCGCCAGCATGAGGATGACATTTCTCTTTCGTTTCTGCTGCAGAGTCATAGCCGTCGTTATCTCCTTCTTCTCCGGATCCAGATGATGAAGCCGGTGGTCAGCAGGATCAGCGGGATCACGCCGACGGTGATCACAGCCCAGACGATGCTCTGCGTGTGTGTCGGCACCACATACTGCTGCTGCAGGGAGCGGGCCGGGATGGACATCTGCACGCCGGTCATGTAGGCAAGCACCTCAGCCATAAAGGCTTCGTTGCCGTACTGGCCGCTCTCCAGCATGGTCTGATTGATGAAATAATGGCTGGCCAGCACGAGCATCTTGCCCTTCTTGCCGTCATTTTCCTCGATATAATAGCCCAGGTCAAAGGGACCGTCCTCATCTCCTGCTTCCTTCTGCGTCGTGGTCGCCTGCGTGTCCGCCTTCAGGTACGCCTCGTTGGAAGTCTTCAGAAGCCGGTGGACGCTGAGCGAAGCTCTCTGGTCCGACACCTCGGTCAGGCCCTGGGTCATCGGGAGGATCATCGTCAGGCCGTCCGAGAAGGTCCTCGTGATGGACATGTGATAGCCAACCTGCGGCAGCAGGTAGGTCCGGTAGGTGCCCAGGTAATAGCCGCTGCTCTCCACGATGATGCCCGGATGGCGCTCCACGCCGTAGTAGCGGAGCAGCTCCTC
>JAFPYK010000185.1 GCA_017412265.1 Lachnospiraceae bacterium | reverse complement strand
TTCTTTAAGATGCGGGAGTAGATCTGCGCGCACCACTGCTCGGAGATGCTCTCCTTCGGAGGGATCTTCGAGAGATACTCGTCGATCTCGTCGACGGTGCCCTTCACGATCAGCTTCTCGAAATTGCTGCCGCCCATACCGTCGCAGCAGCTGCAGCACATGATGATCGTTCCGCCGTCCTTGCAGCAGGCCTCCGCGGTTGCGACCGCCTTCGGGCTCTGGTACAGGTTCTGGTCCAGCGGATAACCCCCGTTGGAAGTGACCACGATGTCGCCGGTGATGCCGGGGCACTGTGCCAGCGAGCGGACAAATGCAACGCCCTTCTCATGCGCCTCTTCCATATCTCCCGCGAACGCCGCGATGACCTTCTTCTCGGAGTTCAGCGCCACGTTCATGATGAAGGCCAGGTTCACGTGTCTCGCCGCGTAGACCATATCCTCGTGAATCGGATTGTGCTCAAGCACGCCGGTCGTGGAATACGGGCTCGCGATCGCCTTGTAGGAATGGTTCTCATTGACCGTAGCGGCGTTGCAGATACCCGGAAGGATGCTCTTTCTTCCGCCGGAGAAGCCTGCGAAGAAATGAGGCTCGATGAAGCCCTCTGCGATCAGCAGGTCGCAGTGCAGCGCCAGTTTGTGCACCCAGAGCTCCGCGCCGGAAGGCAGCACGCAGACAAACTCATGCGCGTCCTTCTCAAATGCCTTGTTCACGACGATCTTCTCGTGGTCCACGATCTCGTCGCCGAACATTCTTCTCTGCTCCTCTTCCGTCGTCGGCCGGTGCAGGCCGGTCGCGATCAGGATCGTGATGTCCGCGTCGGGATTGCCCTCGCGGATCTCCCGCAGCAGGATCGGCAGCGTCAGCTTGCTGGGCACCGCGCGGGTGTGGTCACTGGTCACCAGGACAATCTTGTTCTTGCCCTTTGCCAGCTCCCGGAGCCTCGGCGTACCGATCGGGTTCGCCAGAGCTTCTTCTACCAGTTCCGCTTCCGTTCCCTTTGCCTGATACTCATCCGTCCCGGAGTAGATCACCGCTTTCAGATTCTCATCCTCGACATGGATGTCCATGGAGGATGTATAATACGGAATTTTGATGGTATTCATTTCGTCCAACCCTTTCCGTGGTTCCAGACGAACCACTCTATAGTATACAATATACGCTTAGCATGTGGGCGTGTCAACGGCACTTTGCCGAAAAAAAACAGTCTTTTTCGGCAAATTGCCTCAAAACAGCAAATGAACCTGAAAAAATTCTTGAAAATGTGTCAAAAACCCGGAAGTCCAAATGTATACATTATGAAACGTTCTTCGGTGCAGATAATCATAAAAAGACCGCTTCCGCGGTCTCCCGCAGAAACGGTCTTACTCTCTTCTTTAAGGTTCATCGATCCAGGTCACCGCCAGCGGCTCCTTCGGAGCCCCCATGCGGTTCGGCAGCCCGTCCGGTGTGTCCGCGTAACCCACAGCCAGCGATCCGCAGATGGTCTCCTCCTCGGTCAGCCCGTACCGGGCAAGATACGCACGCAGCTCCGGATCCTCATCCAGCCAGTGCGGCTGGTTGATATAGCAGCTGCCCAGATCCAGCTCATTTGCCATCAGCATCATATTCTCGAGCGCGCACGCACAGTCCACGAGGGCGTTCGGATGGCTTCTCTGGTTCACGGTCACAATCAGCGCCGCGGGCTGATAGTGAAACACATAATGTCCCTGCTTTGCCTTGGCGATCGAGTTCCGCTTGGAACGGTAAGTATTCTCGTCATATTCCATTGCGGCAAATGCCCTCTGCGCGATCTGCGCGAGATCCTCAAGCACCTTGCGGCTGCGGATCACGAACAGGCGGCAGGTGCGGGAGTTGCCCCCGCTGGGTGCCTGATTGGCCGCCTGCAGAATCTTCTCGAGCTTCTCCTCTTCCACCGGACGGTCCGAGAACCTTCTCGTGCTTCTTCTGGTCCGGATCACTTCTTCGGTCTGCATACCCCTTCTCCTTTCCTGCACGGCGCAGGGCCATAAGATTCACTCCCCGGCCCGGATCACCCTCCACGCCTCGGTCAGCCGCTCCACGCTCCAGGCCGCGTTGGCCGGGCTCGTGGACGGCAGGCACACCGCGGTGCGTCCGGTGCTCTCCTGCGCATACTTTTCATACATTTTCGCGGCCGTCTTGCCGTTCACATAGATCTGCCGGATCTTCGCGCTCCTCAGGATCTCCGAGAGGTCATTGGCCCGCACGTTGCGGATACTCGCGTCGGACGAGCCGGTGATGTCACAGGAAGCGATCACGTCCCAGGCCGCGATGTGATGCCTCTTGAGAAATGCTTTCCTCTCCTCCACGGTCTCCGGCACCGCATCCCCGAACACCGCCGCGGTCACCTGCCAGAAGCGGTTGCGCGGATGTCCGTAGAAGAACTTCATCTCCCTGGATTTCACGGAAGGGAAGCTCCCCAGGATCAGGACCGTAGAATCCTCGTCGTAAAACGCCGGGATCGGATGCACGATGTGCTGCCGCTCAGCCATCTTTCTCTTCCTCCGCGGCCGTAACCGCCTCCGCTGCCCTCGCGGCTTCCTTTCTCCAGACCGCCCGCGCGGCCAGGCAGACCGCCGCCGTCATCACAGCCAGAATGCCTTCGATCGCAAGCTCCGGCACGCCGAGATTCGCCATTTCTGCAGTCACCGCATCCACAGCCGCGTGCATCAGGATCGCAGCCCCGAACAGGATCCATCTCCGGTTCTTCACCGCGAACCACACAAACACAGAGAGGGCCAGGTGAAGCGCC
>JAFPYK010000184.1 GCA_017412265.1 Lachnospiraceae bacterium | reverse complement strand
GGACAAGCTGCTGCCCTTTCCAGAGGCCGCCGTCTAAGCAGACCTGGCCGATCTCGGTGAGCTCCTTGGTGTCTAAGTGCAGGCCGCTGCAGCCGAGGGAGGTGCCCAGGGGGCTGGTGAACCACTGAGGATTCATGATGCCGAGAGGCGTGAAGAGCCGGGGCTTCAAGTAGTTGAGCAGCGTCTGGCCGGAGCGCTTCTCGATGATTTTGGAGCACAGGAAGGTGCAGCCGTTGTCATAGACGAAGAAGGTGCCGGGCTGGTAGACGATTTCCTGGGAGAAGATGTATTTGACCCAGTTGGGGTCCTCCAGAAGATCTCTGGCGGGCCGGGGAAGGGTGTTTTTGGCGTAGCCGGCGGTCATGGTCAGAAGATCCCGGATGGTGAGCTCGTCGAGGTAGCGGGGCATCGGGTCCGGGACGTCTTCCGGGAAGTAATCGATGACTCGGTCGTTGATGTTGAGCAGGCCTTCCTGCTGGGCGATGCCGACGGCCAGGGAGGTGACGCTCTTGGAGATGGAATTGACGTTGCAGCGATCCCTCGTGTAGGCGTCGTTCCAGGAGAATTTGTTGAGAATCTCGTTATTCTGGCGCACGGTGACGGCCAGACAGTTGATTTTCTTTTTCAGGACTTCATGCATAAAAGGCTGTAAATCAAACATTTGTATCCTCCTCTCGTTGATCTTCGAACCATTCTTTGCATTTATCATAATACGAAATGAGGGGGTTGCACACCTCGCGGGGCGGCTGCAGACATGAGGCTTGGGCATGAAGTTATGGGGAAAAGTTATAGAGAAAACCGGCGGCACGGCAGCACTCTGCCGCTTTATTCTGGCGCATCGATGAAGCAAGATCACATAACGGATGTCTGCTTCCAACTGCGGTCATGATTACACAAGTGTGTCAAATATATAACGATTTTTAGGGAAATAAGAGGATCATTCGGGGAGTTGTTTTATAATTTGGAGTTATCTTTTCATGAATACTTGAAATACCAGATGCGTTGTAATCATATTCTAACGGTTTTACATTTAAGGTAACCAAGGACAGAAGTCCGAAGCAACGTGACAATCTAATAACAGAAAGAGAGGGCAATTATGAAAAAGTTCAAACTCTTTGATCTCCCGATCTGGCTCTTTGCGATCTATTTTGTAATCGTATATGCGGCACTGTATGCGGGAGTTCTTCCCGGAGGTATGGTGGGCGGCATCGCCTGGATGATCGTCACCGGTACGGTTCTGAAATGGGCCGGCGACCATCTGCCGATCGTGAAGGATTATCTCGGCGGCGGCTCGATCTTCATCATGATCATGACGGCTGTCATGGCATGGCTGAAGCTGGTGCCGGAGTCTCTGGCTGAGAACATCGGCAACTACTTCGGTGTCTCCGGCGGTTTCCTGGATGTATTTATCGCATCCCTGATCTGCGGCTCCGTGCTCGGCATGAACAAGAAGCTGCTGGTTGCTTCTTCGAAGAGATACTTCCCTTCCATCATCGGCGGCCTGGTTCTGAGCTTCGCATGTCTCGCGCTGTTAGGCTCTGTGATGGGCTATGGCTGGGCGAACGCGATCCTCTACATCGCTATGCCGATCATGGGCGGCGGCTTCGGCAGCGGCACGGCTCTGGCGAAGGTTTATGAGGCAAACGGCTTCATCTCCGCGGCAGAAGGCATCGGCATCATGACGCCTACGATCACCATCGGCAACGCGGTCTCTATCATCATGGCAGGTCTGCTCTGCAAGCTGATCAAGAGCCCGAAGTTAAATGGTAACGGTATGCTTCTGCAGAAGACCGGCGGCATGGATCCGAAGGATCTGCAGATCAGCCCTGAGATGAAGGCTAAGAGAGAAGAGCTGAAGTTAGAGTATCTGGCAGCCGGCTGTCTTACCATGGGCGCGTTCTTCGCCTGGGGCTTCATTCTCGCGAAGCTGTGGAACCTGCTCGTTCCTTCCATCTCCATTCACGCATATGCATGGATGATCATCTCCGTCGCGGTCTGCAAGATCACGGGCATCCTGCCTGAGGCAGTTGAGATCGGTGCGCATCAGTGGTATACCCTGATCGTCCGTCTGTTCTCCCCTGCGATCCTGGCTGCAACCGGTCTGATCTATCTGGACATTGCCGCGATCATCGAGAGCATGACCTGGTCTTACCTGGTCCTGTGCCTGGTCTGCTGCGCAACTGCTTTCATCGGCGCTGCTTTCGTAGGCAAATGGTGTGGTCTGTTCTTCCTGGAAGGCGGTATCACGGGCGGCCTGTGTATGTCGAACATGGGCGGCAACGGTGATATCGCGACCCTGTCGGCGGCGAACCGTATGGAACTGATGCCGTTCGCACAGATCTCTTCGAGACTCGGCGGCGCGCTGGTCCTGGTCATCGGCGGAATCATCACCCCTCTGATCATGGGATTTGTGATCTGACAAGCTATGAACCGACCGTGTTACATCTGTGAACACGAGTCAGAATTCAGTTATCAGGCAATGGAGGTCCTGACATTTCACATCCGTGATCTGTCAGGACATCGCCGTATTCAGGGGATTGGAGACTATGTCAGCGCCTCGGTCTGCCGGGACTGCGCCACAAAGCGCCTGGACGAGGTCCGGAATCCGTACCGGAAGCCGAAGATTCTGCAGCTTCTGATGGTTCCGGTGATCGTTCTGGGAATGATTCTGATCACCAGTTTCGGGAAATACGGGGCGTTCTTCATCTCCACAGGGGTGCTCTTCGTCGCCGGAGGGCTCCTCTATCTGGCGGGATCGTTCCGGACCGCGGCGAAGAGAAAGGCTGAATTCGACTCGTATCGGGAGACGGAGGCTCTGGAGAAGGCGGGTTGGGACCTGCTGTGCGACCGGCTTCCGAAGAAGGCGGGGGAGAATAACATCACCTATATTCCCATCAACCCGCAGACCATGAGACGCAAGAACGGAGATCTGATGATCTTATATAACCTGCTGCCGGAGAACGCGGTGGAGATTCACAGGATTCTGCATCGGGATTTTACGGGGCAGGGAGTAAGAAAAGAAACGGAGGAGAACCATGAGTGATCGATATGATCAGCTGATGAAGAATAAAAGCATTCGTGAGCTCCAGGAGGCGATGCTGCGGGGGGACTTCACCTGCGTGGAGCTGGTGGAGTATTATCTGGAGCGGATCGCGAAATACAACGACAGAGTCCATGCGATTCTGTTTCTGAATAAAAATGCGCTGGAAGAGGCGAAGGCTGCAGATATGCGGCTTCGGAAGGGTGACCATGTGCGGCCGCTCGAGGGAATCCCGGTGGTCGTCAAGGACTGCATCAATGTCGTAGGGATGCCGGTCGCAGAGGCGAGCAACTGTGTCTACGCCTTCCCGACGGAGGACGCTTCCTTCATCAAGAAGATCCGTGAGGCGGGAGCAATCTTCCTCGCCAAGACCAACCTGACGGAGTTCGCCATGGGCGGCATGGGCAATTCCAGCCGTGGCGGGCAGACCACGAACCCGTTTGATTTCACGAGAACGGCAGGCGGCTCTTCTTCGGGCTCTGCGGTGTCGGTTGCCTGTGATTTCGCGGCAGTCGCAATCGGCAGTGATACGATCAATTCGCTTCGCTCGCCGGCGTGCTCGACGTCCGTGATCGGCATGCGTCCGACGCACGGTTCGCTGCGCAATCTGGGCTCGCTTCCGTGCAAGCCTTCGCAGGATATCTGCGGCCCGATGGGACGTACCGTGGATGATATCGCACGCGTGCTCACGGTCATGAATGATCTGGACGAGGATCTGACGGCCTACGAGCGGATGACCAGCTTCGAAGGCTGTACGTTCGGCCTCTTAAGGCAGCTCCTCTCGGATGACGAGGATGTGAACGCCGTGGTTGACGCTTCGATCAAGGCCATCGAGGCGAAGGGCGGCAAGGTGGTCGATTTCGAAATGCCGGAGATCAATGTCAAATATCTCACCGACAACTACGACATGGGCAATTACGGGGTCTATGACCAGATGAATCCGTATGTGGAGAAGCTCTTCGGTATGACCGTCGAGGAAATCCGCGACGCGAACAAGGCGTGCCCGGAGGTGCAGAAGCGCCTGGAGGGCGCATGCGCGGCCAAGGGACAGGGCACGGAGATCATCCGCGAGAAGCTGGAGCGCAAGGAGGTCCTGACGAAGAAGGTGTCCGACCAGATGGATGCCATGGGTGTGGACGCCCTGCTCTACCCGCATCAGAGCTATCTGATCGCGAAGATCGGCGACCCCGCGCAGCAGCGCGGCCGCAACGGTATCGTCGCGGCGATCACCGGATTCCCGGCGATTGTGATTGCCGGCGGATTCTCGAAGCCGGATGAGAACGCCCCGATCGGCGTGCCGATCGGTATTGAGATCTCCTGCAAGGCTTATGAGGAGAAGAAGATGTTTGCCCTCGCGCAGCTCCTGGACGAGACGCTGTGCGCCCGCAAACTGCCTGTGCTTGACTAAGTGAATGAGCCCGGAAAGCCATTATAATCCTACCTATGACAAATCGCCGGAGAGAACTTACAGGTTCTCCCCGGCGATTTGCCGGTTGTATTCTATTTGCCAAATCTTTAAGTGATCAGACGGTAAACCTCTGTCAGGAGGTCCCTCATCGGCTGGGAGACCGGGGAATCTTTCCTGGTCACATATCCGACCTGAATGGTCTCCATCGGTGATCCCACGAGGAAGAATTTCATGGATCCCGGAGTCTTCAGATTCATGAAGGATTCCGTGGTCATCGTGCAGACTCGGTAGCGCTCCGCGTACTCGATGGAAGAGTGCTGGCTGCGGGTCGTCGTGAAGATTTTCGGGGAGAACTGATACTGATCGAAGAGCTTGTTGACGATCTCGCGGAAACGGGCGTCTGCACTGCGAAGGATGAAGCGATCATTTGCAAATTTCCCGAGATCTACCCAGGGGTATTTCGAACCTCGGATCGGCATCCCGCTTGCGGCCAGGGGATGCTCCTCTGGGACAGCCAGCAGGATGCTCTCTTCGAACAGCACAGTTGCCGAGAGGGAAGGATGGATTGTCTCCGGGAGAGCCAGAAAACCGATGTTGATCGATCCGTCCAGCATGGAGTTTTCGACATTGATGCTGGTCTTCTCCTCCAGCTGTATGCTCAGAGAAGGGTTTTTCTCCATCAACGAATCGGCGGCCTGAATCACGTAGTTGCGCACATCGGTGTTGGAATAGCCGACGCGTAGAGAATTCTGCTCCTCGTATTTGACCAGCGCCATCTCGCGCTCCAGAGCCTTCTCCAGAGATGCGATCTGGGACGCGTATTTGATGTAGCGGGCTCCGGCCTCGGTCAGTTTCACATGTCGGCGGGTGCGCTCAAAGAGTACCACGCCTAATCGGGACTCCAGGTTCTGGAGATACTTGGTCAGGGCCGGCTGTGTGATGAAGAGTTCTTCCGCAGCTCCGGAAATACTGTGATTGCGGTAGATCGCAAGCACATAGTCGATGTCTTTATTCTCGAT
>JAFPYK010000183.1 GCA_017412265.1 Lachnospiraceae bacterium | reverse complement strand
TGGTGCATGAGGCGGCCATCGGCAAGATCGCGGGCGACCAGATCATCAAGCTGATGACGCTGGGCCTGACCGAGCAGGAGGCCGAGGAGCAGATCATCAACGGCTTCCTGAAGTAATCTACAAGTACAAATGAAGAAAAACTGAAAAGAGTCACTGCATTTCCCCGAAAGGAAGCTTTTCCTGCCTGAAATGCGGTGATTCTTATTGTATCTCTCTGAGAAATTTGTTATAATTACTTCACCTTGTAATAGGTAGTTGCGTGAATGCTTTTGTTTTGAATCAGATGGAGGATCAAACGATGGAGGAAGCCTGTTGTCGCCAGATTGAGGCGATTCTGAGAGAAGAAATGTTGACGGCGCTCGGTTGTACCGAGCCGATTGCGATCGCTTACGCAGCCGCGAAGGCGAAGGAGGCCCTGGGCGCGGTTCCGGATGAGATGGTCGTTGAGTGCAGCGGCAATCTGATCAAGAACGCGAAGGCTGTCACGGTTCCGATGACCGTGGACTTGAAGGGCATCGAGGCAGCGGCGCTGGTGGGCGCAATCGGCGGTGACCCGAATCTGGAGCTGGAGGTTCTGACCACAGTGAAGGAGGAGGACCTGAAGCTGGCCAAGGAGATGCTGGCGAGAGATGCCTGTAAGGTAAAGTTTCTGAAGACTCCTGCGAAGCTGCACATCATCGTGCGCTGCAAGAAGGGTGAGGAGTCCTCGATGGTTGAGATCCTTCATAACCATAACCATATTGTCCGGATCGAGAAGAACGGCGAGGCTGTCTATGAGATCCCTTATGACCTGACGGATCCCGGTGAGCTGGGAACCGACCGCTCGATCCTGACGCTGGACACGATCGTGGAATACTGCCGCACGGCGGATTATTCTGCGGTTCGGGACCTTCTGGAGAAAGCCGCCGAGTGCAATATGGCGATCGCCCGGGAAGGCCTGACCAATGACTGGGGCGAGTCTGTGGGCAAGACCCTGGTCGAGATGTACGGAGACAATGTGTTCGTGATGGCGAAGGCCGGCGCGGCTGCCGGTTCGGACGCCCGCATGAACGGCTGTGAGATGCCGGTCGTGATCAACTCCGGTTCCGGCAACCAGGGCATCACCGTGACGGTTCCCGTGGTCACCTATGCGAGACGCATGGGCCTGTCGGAGGACCTGATGTACCGCGGGCTTCTCTGCTCGAACCTGGTTGGCATCATGCAGAAGTATAAGGTCGGACGTCTGTCCGCTTTCTGCGGCGCGATCAGCGCGGGCACGGCTACGGTCTGCGGCATCGCTTTCATGGACGGTGCGGACGCGGATACGATCGGTATGATCATCACCAACTCGCTGGGCGTGATCGGCGGCGCGGTGTGCGACGGCGCGAAGTCTTCGTGCGCGGGCAAGATCGCGGCGGCCATCGAGACCGGCCTGGTGGGCTATCAGATGGCGAAACGCGGGAGAGTCTTCCGTCCGGGCGAGGGCCTGGTCAAGAGCACGTACCAGGGCACGGTGGACGCGTTCTGCAAGATGGCGAAGGTCGGCATGCTGCAGACGGACGAGACGATCCTGGATATCATGCTGAATGATTGATTGAGATTGTGATGAGGGAAAACCGGATGCGGTGACGCATCCGGTTTTTTTGCGTGATGCGGGGATGGATGGTGTTGGGGAACGTCCGGGGAAGATACATCCCCCGCGGAAGGCTCGTGGCGCGGGGGATGCAGCAAGTTCATATAATACTAAGCCAAGCCTATAGCCCCCACCCAAGTCCATAATACATCCAGCCAAGCCCATAAAACCCCATATCAAAAAGGCCCGCCTGTCTCAGGCGGGCCTTTTGCTTTCCAACTGCTCAGACAAACTGGCGCAGCGTTTCGTCGTATTCGTAGTCAATCTCGCGAAGCTTTTCTTCGACGGCTTCGCGGTCCGCGCCGTAGAGCGCGCAGACATCGTCCAGGGTCTCATTGTAGTCGCGCATGCGAAGGTTCAGGAAAGAGAGCAGCATGGCGGGGTCATTGGGCAGGGTGAGATTCATCGGGGGTCCTTTCTGCGGGCGCGGGCCCGGCTTTCAGGTGGTGCAGGTTTTTCATGAAGATCGGAGCTTCGACAAGGAGCATGAAGGCCCAGCCCACGACGTAAGAGAGGGGGACTGCATGCATGCCCATGCGGAGCACGAGGACGAAGAGCGCGGCGGAGGCCACGCGCATGCCCATGTTGACGATGCTGGAGAGCAGGGTGACGCGCATCTGGCCGATGCCGCGGAAGTAACCCTGCACGCCGTTGGTGACGGCGGGCATCAGGTAGAAGAGCGCCATCAGGCGCAGGTAGGTGACGCCTTCCCGGAGGACGTCGGGGTCCTTGGTGAAGGCGGATACGAGGGGAGCGGCCAGGGCGAACGCCAGGACGCTCACGATCGCACCGTAAATGACCTCCAGGCGCAGGCCGGCGAAGAAGCCGCCGCGCACACGTTCGGTGCGGCCGGCGCCGCGGTTCTGGGCCATGAAGGCGGTGAGTGCGTGGGCGATGTTCTGCTCGGTGAGAACCGCGAAGTCATCCAGACGGTTGACGATGGCGTATGCGGCCGCGATGTTGACGCCCATCGTGTTGACAATGCCCTGCGTGGCGATCTTGCCGAGCTGTACGGTGCCCTGCTGCATGGCGCTTGCCCAGCCGAATCGGATGGTCTGTGCGAGGAGGCTGCGGTCAAATACGAGCCATTTGCGCCCCAGATCCAGGAGGGGCACCCGCAGGTGAATGTAGAGGACACAGAAGGCGGCGGAGAGTGCTTCGGAGAGGACGGTTGCGATGGCGCAGCCGCGGCTCCCCCAGTCGAGGACCAGGACGAAGAAGAGGTCTCCCGCGATATTGACGCCGGCGCTGATCATGAGAAAGAGCAGCGGGGCGATGGAGTCTCCGAGGGCCCGAAGGGTCGCGGAGAAGAAGTTGTAGAGGTAGGTGAAGACGAGGCCCAGGAAGATGATCTGCATGTATTCGAGGGCGATGTCGTACCAGTCGGGATCGACCTGAAGGAGCTTCAGGATCGGGCCGGCAAACACGATGCAGAGCACGGAGAGGACCACGGTGAAGACGAGGCCGGCGAGCAGAGTGGTGCTGACCTGGCGCTTCAGGGTGTCATAATCTCCTGCTCCGTACTGGGTGCCCATCAGGACGGCAGCGCCGATGCACAGGCCGTTCAGGAAGAGGATCATCAGGGTCATCACCGGGTTGCAGGTGCCGACGGCGGCGAGGGCTTCCTTGCCGACCGCGCGGCCGACGATGATGGAGTCCGCGGCGTTGTAGGTGATCTGGAGAAGATTGCCCAGAACCAGAGGCACTGTGAACTTGATTAAGAGCGGAGTGATCCTGCCCTTGGTCAGATCCTTTGCCATCGTGCGCGCCTCCTTTCCCGATGTGTTTTCAAGGGATCAGTATACGCTCATTTGCGAGAAAAAGCAAAAGGAAAAGGGGGCAAACGGATTGACGCAATTGACAAATCAGAGTATGATAATTATGTGTCATTTTATGCGCATTTTTGATGCGCGGACGCATTTATTTCATGAAAAAGAGAGGTGAACGAAGTGGATAACGGCGACAGCCAGGGACGAAGTAGTATTCCGAATCACATACAGACGCCGGATGATGCCGCGCCTTATCCTTCGTTCGCGGCAAGATAGAGAGCGTCTGGGCGGAATCATCGTCCTCTTGTAACATTTCAAAGAGGAGGGAGACCGATGGACGAGCAAAATATGGTGAAGCCGAATTATGAGGAAGAGGTCATTCGGCTCATCCGAGGAAACACTTCTCCGCGGATTCTGCGGGAGAAGTTGGAAGATTATCATGAGAATGATATCGCGTCGGTGCTGGATCATCTGACCCCGACGGAGAGAAAGAAACTGTACCGCATCCTGACCGTGTCGATGCTTTCGGAGATTTTCGAGTACACGGACGATGCGGCGACCTACATCAATGAGATGGACCCGCAGAAGGCTGCGACGGTGCTCTCGGATATGGAGTCTGACACCGCGACGGAGATTCTGCGTGCGCTCGATAAGGAGCGCCGGGCCCTGATGATTGACCTGATGGATGTGGAGTCGAGAAAGGATGTCGCGCTGATCGCGTCCTTCGATGAGGATGAGATCGGTTCGCGCATGACGACCAACTGCATCATCATCCGGGAGAACCTGAACGTCAAGCAGGCGATGCATGAGCTGGTCGAGCAGGCGGGCAGGAACGACAACATCTCCACGCTGTTCGTGGTGGATGATTTCGGCGCATTTTACGGCGCCATTGACCTGAAGGAACTGATCATTGCCCGGGGGGAGAATCCTCTGGAGGATCTGATCATCACTTCTTTCCCGTACGTGTACGGCACCGAGGACATCGATGACTGTATCGAGCGTCTGAAGGATTATTCGGAGGACTTTATCCCGGTCCTCGATCATAACAACCGGATTCTGGGTGTCATCACCTCGCAGAGCATCATCGAAGTGGTCGATGAAGAGCTCGGTGAAGACTACGTGAAGCTGGCAGGTCTGACCGCAGAGGAAGATCTGAAGGAGCCGCTCTTCCAGAGTATGAGGAAGCGTCTCCCCTGGCTGATTGTCCTGCTGACCCTGGGACTGGGCGTTTCCACTGTAGTCGGCGCATTTGAGAAGGTGGTCGCGGCGCTGCCGCTGATCATGGCGTTCCAGTCGCTGATTCTGGACATGTCCGGTAATACCGGTACGCAGTCGCTGGCGGTGACGATCCGTGTCATCACGGATGCACCGAATCTGACGACAAGGGAGAAGTTCGGCCTGGTCTTTAAGGAGATGAGGGTCGGCTTTATGAACGGTCTGCTGCTGGGCACATTTGCCTTTGCGATTGTGGGCTGCTACATCACATTTTTTAAGCATTATCCTGCCAGCATGGCATTTACGGTCTCCGGATGCATTGCGTTCTCTCTGTGGATTGCGATGATCATCTCGAGTTCCGTGGGCACACTGATCCCGATGTTCTTTAAGAAGATCGGTGTGGATCCGGCCGTGGCTTCCGGTCCCCTGATCACGACGATCAACGACTTGATCGCTGTCGTGACGTATTACAGCCTCTCGTGGGTGCTTCTGATTCAGACCCTGCATCTGGATCAGTTGGCACGCTGAGGGCGAAGCGTTCTATATGGTTTTAAAATGGCATGACCGTGTGGTCATGCCATTTTTGTGGTGCGCCTGGCGGCGCACGTTTCTAACGGGTGAAAGTCCCGAATCCGCCCGGTAGTGG
>JAFPYK010000182.1 GCA_017412265.1 Lachnospiraceae bacterium | reverse complement strand
GGGCGTCCGCTCACGCCGATGATCGCGTGGTATGACCTGAGGACCACCGCGGAGATGCAGGAGGTCGATGAGAAGATCGGGCGCCGGCGCATTTACCAGATGACCGGCCAGTTTATCGATCCGAAGTACGGCCTGTTTAAGATGATGTGGACGGCCCGGCACTGTCCGGAGGCGAAGGCAAAGATGGTTCACTGGCTCTCTTCGGAGGACTATATTCTCTACCGGCTGTCCGGGGAATTTGCGACCGAATACACGATGGCGGGGCGGACGCTCTGCTTTGACCTGAATACGATGGACTGGTCGCAGGAGATGCTGGACTGCGCGGGCTTCTCGAAGGACGTGATGCCGAAGGCTTATCCGGGCGGAACGAAGATCGGCGAGGTGACGGATGCGTGTGCTGCGCAGACGGGGCTGCTTGCCGGCACGGCGGTCTGCACAGGCGGACACGACCATTGCTGCGCGGCCGTGGGCGTCAACATCTTCGGGCGCGGCGTCGTGATGGATTCGATGGGCACCGCCGAGGCGCTGATGATCGCGACGGATCAGCTGGTGTTAAATGATGACACCTATAACCAGCATTATGCGGTCTATCCGCACTGTGGCAAGCGGCTCTTCCGTGTGCTGGCGGCGACGGCCTCGCCCGGCGTGACGATTGACTGGATCTTCCGCAACCTGGGCGCGGACCTGGAGGAGAAGGCCAAGGCCGAGGGCAACACCCGCTACAACCAGATGGAGAAGGTCTGTGAGGGCAGAACCGGCCGCAACCTGCTGTGTTATCCGATGTTCCGGGGAACGATGGCGAAGCGGAATGCCACGGCGACCTTCGTGCAGGTGGGAGACACCACCGAGCGGGGCGACCTGATCCAGGCGGTGTTAAACGGTCTGTGCTACGAGGGCAAGCGCACGCTCGATAATCTGGAGCGGGTCTTCGGGCAGAGGTATGACAAGTACCGGGTGGTCGGCGGCATCTCGAAGTCTGACCTGATCATGCAGAAGAAATCCGACGTCATCGAGACGCATCTCGAGGTGCCTGTGAATAATGAGTCGGCCTGCTTTGGCGCGGCTCTGCTCTCGGCTATCGGCGTGGGAGATATGGTGTTCAAGGACGCGGAGCGGTTCTACCGGTGCAGCCGCAGTTTCGATCCGAATCCGGCTGAGGATTACGGGGAGAATTACGAGGAGTATATGCGACTGAGGGATGCAGTGCTTGCAATGTATCCTTGATGACAGCGCTTCATCTGCGAACAAGGGGAGACTCGGATGGGATTGTTTTCAAAAGATCAGAGGATGTACTGTGAGAACTGCGGTGCGCAGATCGCAAGGAAAGCCCGGATGCTTTACGATGGAATTTCCTGTTGTCCGAAGTGTTATCCGACCCTGAAGCAGGAGCAGGAGGCACAGGCCGCTGTCAGGAGAGCGGGCGTCGCGCCGGTGATCACGGAGCGGCGAAACGGAATGGTGCATCAGTACAGCCTCTATCATGTGACCTGTGCGGCCTGCGGAAAAACCTTCGAGTGCCGGAGCGATGACCGGCCCCGCAGGTACGAGGACTTTGAGGGGAAACGATACTGCCTTGCCTGCTGGGAGAAGAAGGAAAAGGAACTGACAGTTCCCTGCAAGGCCTGCGGGAAGCCGATCTCCCGTTACGAGAGGCGTGTCAGAGGCAAGGAAGGATTCTGCGCAGAGTGCTGGCTGGAAGAGTTAGAGCAGAGGCGGGAGCTGTTCGGGGCCTATGAGGAGATGCTTCTTCTGGCGCTTCGCGAAAAGGGGATCCAAGCGCTCGGGACAGACCTCCTGGATCTGGCGCCTGACGGGCAACCGGAGGGGTATCACGCGAAGGAGGAGCGCAGTCACGGGATGATCCGGCTGCGTGAATCGGAGTATGCCGTCGGTGCCTTCCGCCTGAGGGGCGGCTGGTTTGCGATCCCGGCGAGCGGCTCTGCCCTGCGCTACATCAAGCCTTCTCACGATGGGAAGCTCATGGAGTTTCTGGCAGAATCCTCGTCCAGGACGGTGCTTGCCGCAGCGGCGGGAGCGAAGGAGGCCTATTACCTCACCGAGGCCGGAACCGTGTACAGTACGGATGCGCGGATGAACGAGGTGCAGATCTTCGATCCCTCGGAGCGAATCCGGGAGATCACGGAGGCTCATTTTACCGAAGAGGAGATGCAGAAGCGTGTCGATGAATTCCTGGACGGGTCGATCCGGGCGATCGACCGGTATTACTACGATACCGCGGCGCATGCGTTCTTCCGGGTGCTTGCGGACGGGAACTATTATCACGGATATGACGTGAGCTATCCGGTCCTGACAAAGGAAGAGGTGCTGGAGCGGCTTGCGAGGCGTCCGGATGTGATCGATGCGGAGCGCCTGTGCGGAGACGGTGTGATACCTCTGACGGAGTTTGTGAAAAGGCTGCCGGATGCGGGGAATCTGCAGTATCAGGCGCCGGCGGAGTTTGGGCGCGGAACCGAGTATCTGTGAGGAAGTAAGAGAGTGCTGCAGGAAGCAGGGGCATGGCTCCTGCTTCTTTTGTCCGGTTTTTTTGAAAATGTGTGGGCTCAGGCCGGGTATTTGCGTAGAATAGAGTAGAAGCAGAATGAAACGGTAAGGAGGTGGGACTGCTGATGAAGGAGGAAGAGATCGTCCGTCTGCTGCGCGAACGCAGGGAAGAGGGAATGCAGGCCCTGCTGACTTCTTTCGGGCCCCTGCTTCGTTATCTGATCGCTCCGATTCTTCCGGAGCCTGCGGAGCAGGAGGACTGTCTGAATCTTGTTTTGCTGCGGGTCTGGG
>JAFPYK010000181.1 GCA_017412265.1 Lachnospiraceae bacterium | reverse complement strand
TTGCTGCATTTGATGCGGATGTGCTAACCGGGGACTTCGAGCTGTTTGTAGAGAACCACGGTATCTTGCAGTTAATGGCAGTGAGACAGGCATTTCAGGTGGCTGGCCTTAGCACTTTTTCGGAACTGATCGAGAGTTATGTGGAGCTCATGTGCTTATCGCTTCGTGATCGGGATCCCGGCCATAGATGCAGCGTTGGTGATGATGACAGCGAAGAGGAACACTATGATTTTTGCGAGGCGTATGCAGAATTGAGGGAGGAAGAAGAATTAGAAGAGAAACTTCGGCCATTTGCAGATCATATCATCTGACGGATGGTTGAGTTGATTTCACCAGATGAAGTAATATGTATCTGCAGAACGATTGTGTAAAAATCAACAACGCAAGGGAGAATAAAAGAAACCTATGGATATTGCAAAACAGATTGCAGCAGAACTGAGTATTGAACCCTGGCAGGTGGAAGCTGTCGTGACGCTGATCGATGAGGGGAACACGATCCCTTTTATCGCGCGTTACCGCAAGGAGAAGCACGGGGCGCTCAATGATGAGCAGCTTCGCGCGCTGGATGAGCGGCTGACGTATCTGCGGAATCTGGAGGAGAAGAAGCAGCAGGTCTTAAAGAGCATCGAAGAGCAGGGCAAGCTCACGGCGGAGCTGCGCGCGAAGATTGAAGCGGCTATGACGCAGGTGGCGGTGGAGGATCTGTACCGCCCGTTCCGGCCGAAGAGAAGGACGCGGGCGACGATCGCGAAGGAGAAGGGGCTGGAGCCTCTGGCCTCGCGGATCGCGAGACAGATGGACGGTGACGTGCGCGAGCAGGCTGCGAAGTATGTGGATCCTTCGAGAGAGGACCGGGCGCATACGGTGGATGAGGCCATCGCCGGCGCCCAGGACATCATCGCCGAAGTGATCGCGGATGACGCGGGCTTCCGCGAGTACATCCGCGGGATCACGATGCGGGAAGGCCGGCTGATCTCCAAGGCCAAGGATGAGAAGGCCGAATCGGTCTATGAGATGTATTATGATTTCTCCGAGCCGATCGCGAAGATGCAGGGCTACCGGGTGCTGGCCGTCAACCGCGGCGAGGAGGAGAAGTTCCTGAACGTGAAGGTCGAGGCGCCGGAGGAGAGGATCGTGAACTTCCTCTGCAGACGCGTGATCCGCAGGCCGGACCATGAGACCGCTCCATACCTGAAGGCTGCCCTCGTCGACAGCTATACGCGCCTGATTGAGCCCGCCATCGAGCGGGACGTCCGCAATACACTGACGGAAAATGCAGAGGACGGAGCGATCAAGGTCTTCGGCAAGAATCTGGAGCAGCTCTTCATGCAGCCGCCGATCGCGGGCAAGGTCGTGCTCGGCTGGGATCCGGCGTTTCGGACCGGCTGCAAGCTGGCGGTCGTGGACGCGCAGGGCAAGGTGCTGCACACCGTCGTGATCTATCCGACGATGCCGCAGAACAAGGTGCGCGAGGCCAAAGAGGTCCTGAAGAAGCTCATTGACCGCTATCATGTGGACCTGATCTCGCTGGGCAACGGAACGGCCTCCAGAGAGTCGGAGCAGGTGATCGTGGAGCTTCTGAAGGAGATCCGCCGGCCGGTGGCCTATGTGATCACCAACGAGGCAGGCGCTTCGGTCTACTCGGCCAGCAAGCTTGCGACCGAGGAGTTCCCGAACTTCGATGTCGGCCAGAGAAGCGCGGTCTCCATCGCGAGACGCGTGCAGGATCCGCTGGCGGAACTCGTGAAGATCGACCCGAAGTCCATCGGCGTGGGCCAGTACCAGCACGATATGAACCAGAAGAAGCTGGGTACCGCGCTGGACGCGGTCGTTGAAGACTGCGTCAACCATGTGGGCGTGGATCTGAATACCGCGTCGGCGTCCCTGCTCGAATATGTGGCGGGTATCAGCAAGCCGATCGCGAAGAATATTGTGACATACCGGGAGGAGACCGGTGCATTTAAGAACCGGAGAGATCTTCTGAAGGTTCCGAAGCTCGGGCCGAAGGCGTACGAGCAGTGCGCGGGCTTCCTGCGCATCCGCGGCGGGAGCAATCCGCTGGACGCGACCGCGGTGCATCCGGAATCCTACGAGGCCGCGAAAGCAGTACTTGACAAATGCGGCTACCGCCCGGAGGATGTGAGCGGAGGCATCCCGGGGATCTACAAGAAGGCCGGCAACCGGAAGAAGCTCTCGGAGGAGCTGGGCATCGGAGAGATGACCCTGACGGACATCCTGAAGGAACTTGAGAAGCCGGGCAGAGACCCGCGTGAGGATATGCCGAAGCCGATTCTCCGGACCGATGTCCTGGAGATGAAGGACCTCAGAGAGGGTATGATCCTGAAGGGGACCGTGCGAAATGTTATCGATTTCGGCGCATTTGTCGATATCGGCGT
>JAFPYK010000180.1 GCA_017412265.1 Lachnospiraceae bacterium | reverse complement strand
TGCTGCCGCCCGCTGATGCCGCGGTCGATCTCCTCCTG
This sequence comes from Lachnospiraceae bacterium, assembly GCA_017412265.1. GTDB lineage: Bacteria > Bacillota > Clostridia > Lachnospirales > Lachnospiraceae > RGIG1588. Next base: position 1,888 of record JAFPYK010000180.1, on the reverse strand, counting down.
CGTTCTCGGGAGAAATTTGGTCGCAACGACCACTTCGTCCCGCTTCGCGAAGTCCCGCAGCGCCCGACCCACATACTGCTCGCTGGTGCCGCTCTGGTACGCGATCGCGGTGTCATAGAAATTGATCCCGAGATCCAGTCCGCGCCGGATGATCTCCCGGCTGTGCTCCTCGTCGAGCGTCCAGCTGTGCTGCCCGCGCCCGGAATCCCCGAAGCCCATGCAGCCCATGCAGATCCGGGAAACCTTCAGATCCGAATTGCCGAGTTTTGTATATTTCATAAGACCTGCTCCTTTCCTGCGCCGCTTACAGCACTTCTTCCAGCCACCGCCGGATCTTCGCTTCATTCGGCCGGTTGATCTGCTCGCCCTTAGCCCACGTTACATCCGCGCTCACATTCTTGTGAAGCTCGGTGTCGCTTCTTCCGACCCCGCTTCCGCCCGACGTGCAGAAGGGGATGATCTTCTTGCCGGAGAAATCATAGCTCTCCAGGAAGGTGTCAATGATCCTGGGCGCCACGCCCCACCAGATCGGAAAGCCCACAATCACCGTATCGTAGGAAGCCATGTCCCCGACCGCGCCGGCAATCTCCGGCCTGGCCGCAGGGTCATTCATCTCCACACTGCTGCGGCTTCTCTTATTCATCCAGTTTAAGTCTGCCATCGTGTATTTCTCTCTCGGGACGATCTCATAGAAATCCGCCCCGGCGATCCGGGCGATCTCCTTGCCGACCCTTCTGGTCACTCCGCTCGCGGAAAAAACCGCCACTAATATCTTATCTGCCATGGAAGAATCCTCCTTTATCTGTTGAAAGCTGTCCGGAACCATCCGCCTCTCACTCGCCGAGCAGCCGGATCAGGCAGCTGTATGTGAGCTCGCGGACGGTCTGATACGTGAAATCGACGCCGGCCTCGTTCATCGCGGCCTTCTGCTTCACCGTGACCTCCGTATACGGATAGATGCCGAACATGAAAGGAAAAAAGATATAAATGATATTCTGGATATCCGCGGCCTTCATCTCCGGGCAGAACTTCGTAAGCAGCATGCACATCAGCTGCAGAGAACGCCCATAGGACCGCTTGAAGGTGGCCAGAAGCTCCTGGCGGCTGTTCGCCTCCATATCGAAGTTATTCATAGAGAGCAGCTTCAGAAGCTGCTGGCGCTCCGCGAGGGACTTCGCGATCCGGTCCGCCAGCTCCGCTCTCGTCAGCTCCTCATTCTCCTTGAGAATGGCCGTCAGCTGCTCGTTCCAGCGGTCATACTCCCTCGTATAAAGAGCGAGGAAGATCTCTTCCTTCGTCTCAAAATAGTTATAGATCGTAGGCCGGGAGAAGGACGTGATGCTGCCGATCTCTTTGAGAGTGATCTCCCGGAAGCTCATGGTCTGGTATAACTGCTCACAGGCATTGATGATTTCCTCCCGTTTCCGGGCGATCTCTTCAGGTGTTACTTTTCTCATGACGAAATCCTCATTGCTAATCTTCTTGCTGACACCGTGTCAGCATGTTTATTATATATGCATGTTGACACCGTGTCAACATATTTTTTTCATGCCTCTTCCTTTCCTCCGGGCAAATGAAAAACCCGGAACCGGGACATCGGCTGACACCGACATCCGGCTCCGGGTTTTGTTTTTCACAGGATATTTCACCGCAGCAAGGCCTCAATGACCTCTCCGCTGTCTCCTTCGATACACAGAGACCGTTCCTGAATCTGCTCCGGGCAATAGGCTTCGTTATAGTTCAGGCAGGCATAGACCGCGCGGGGGTTGTCATTTGCCATCTGCCAGAAGGGATATTTGATGATGACCGGGGTGTTCATCCCGACACCGATCTCCAGGAACAGGACATGCTGCCCCTCATGCTTCCTCAGATAATCCGAATAGGCCGC
>JAFPYK010000179.1 GCA_017412265.1 Lachnospiraceae bacterium | reverse complement strand
TGGAGGATGTCAAGGATATCGCAGAGCCGGTCATCCTGATGGAAGACCTGGTCAAGGATTTCCCGAACGGCACGCATGCGCTGAAGGGGATCTCCCTGACGATCCGCAAGGGCGAATTTGTCTTCCTGGTGGGCCCGAGCGGCTCGGGCAAGTCGACGTTTATCCGGCTGCTGCTTAAGGAGATCGAGCCTACGTCGGGCAAGATTTATATCAACACGAAGGACCTGACCCGCATGAAGCGGCGGGCCGTGCCGAAGTACCGCAGAGGGATCGGCTGCGTCTTCCAGAACTTCCGCCTCCTGCGGGACCGCAACGTCTATGAGAACGTGGCATTTGCCCAGAGAATCATCGGCGTGCCGAGCATCAAGCTTCGCAAGAACGTCAATGAGATGCTCCGCATGGTCGGCCTGTACGAGAAGCAGAAGTCCTTCCCGAAGGAGCTTTCCGGCGGCGAGCAGCAGCGTGTGGCGATCGCCCGCGCCCTGGTGAACAAGCCGGTGATCCTGCTGGCGGATGAGCCGACCGGCAACCTGGACCCGAAGATGTCCTGGGAGATCATGCAGCTTCTGGAGGAAATCAACCGGAACGGTACCACGGTCGTTGTGGTTACGCACAACCGTGATATCGTCAACCGTATGCGCAAGAGAGTCATCACCCTGCACAAGGGCGTGATTGTCAGCGACGAGAAAAAAGGCGGGTATTCCTATGAACGCTAGTAATTTCGTATACAGTATCAAACAGGGCTTTAAGAATATCTATCACAACCGGCTTTTCTCGCTGGCTTCCATGGGAACCATCGCGGCCTGCCTCTTCCTCTTCGGTGTGTTTTATTTCATGCTGGCGAACTTCCAGTACATGATCAAAGAGGCGGAGACGTCGGTCGGCGTGACGGTCTTCTTTGAGGAGGGGACGTCCGAGGCGCGCATGCACGAGATCGGCAAGATGATCGCGAAGCGTCCGGAGGTGGCCGACGTGGAGTTTACCTCCGCGGAGGAAGCCTGGGAGAAGGTCAAGGAGCAGTTGTTCGAGGGAAGAGAAGAGCTTGCGGAGTCGTTCGGCGACGATAACCCGCTGGCGGATTCCGCGTCCTACGGAGTTTATCTGAGGGATGTGTCCAAGCAGTCGCAGCTGGTCGCCTACATTGAGGGCATACAGGATGTCCGGGAAGTGAAGAGCTCCGACACGACGGCGGAGGGCCTGACAACCTTCAACAAGCTGGTCGGCTATATCTCGCTGGCCATCGTGGTGATCCTGATCGGCGTGGCGATCTTCCTGATCAGCACGACGATCTCGATGGGCATCTCGGTCCGCAAGGACGAGATCGCGATCATGAAGCTCATCGGAGCGACGGATTTCTTCATCCGTGCACCGTTCATCGTCGAGGGCATCATCATCGGTGTGATCGGCGCTGTGATCCCGCTGGTGATCCTCTGGTTCTTATACCGCAAGATCGTCGGGTACATCTCCGCGAAGTTCCTGCTGCTCTCCGGAGTGCTGAATTTCCTGGACGCGAAGACGGTCTTCGCGACGCTGATCCCGGTCGCGTTCGGCATGGGAATCGGCATCGGCCTGATCGGAAGCTTCATCACGGTGCGCAAGCATCTGCGCGTCTGACGGTTTTATTCTACGAAAATAGAAAAATTTGTTACAAAATGACATAAATCCGGCCCGAAAGTCTTGAAAAAGGACGGGAAGGGTGTATACTGAAAGATAGCCCGTATTATATATCATGATCGGAAAGGAGGCGCAGATGAGAATGAGCAAACGCAGGATTATGGCTTTCTGTCTGGCACTGATTCTCCTGGGAGTCAGTTTCGGAGCAGCCGTACGGTCGGCGCAGGCGGCTACCATCAGCGCAACAAAGGAAAAGATTTCCGAACTCGAGAAGAAGAAAAAGGATCTTCAGTCGAAGCTGAAATCTCTGGAGTCCGAGAAGAAGGACATCGTCAGCTATATCTCCAAGCTGGACGCACAGCTGACCGAGCTGGAGGATGATCTGGCAGCGACGGAAGAGGATATCGAGAAAACCGAAGAGAAGCTGGAGCATACCCGCAAGGAACTGGCTCAGGCCGAGGAGGACGAGAAGACCCAGTATGCGAACATGAAGTCCCGCATCAAGTTCATGTATGAGAACGGTGGTTCGGATTATGTGAGCGTCCTGATGGGAGCGACGGATTTCGCTGACCTGCTCAACCGGACCGAGTATATCGAGAAGATCTCCGAGTTTGATAAAACCATGCTGGACCGCTACATCGCGACCAAGCACCTGATCGAGCAGAAGAAGGCCGAGATCGAAGAGACTCTGCAGGAGCTGGAGGATTACAAGGCCGAGCTTGAGCAGGAGCAGGAGCAGGTGCAGGAGGTCCGCGAGAAGAAGGAGAGCGAGCTTCGTTCTTACGAGGCGAAGATCGCGGACACCGAGGACGACGTGAAGGCTTACGCTTCTGAGATCGCGAAGCAGGAAGACATGCTGGAGAAGCTGATCGAGGAAGAGAAGAAGCGCCAGGAAGAGGAAGCACGCAAGAAGAAAGCGGCCGAGGAAGCTGCGAGGAAGAAGAATTCCGATAAATCCGACTCTTCCGATTCTTCCGGCGGCAAGACGAGCGCGAGCGGACTGCGGTGGCCGTTAAATGTCAGCGGTACCATCACGAGCGGATTCGGCCGGCGCAGCAGCCCGACCAGAGGCGCATCGACTTATCATAAGGGCATCGACATCGCTGTCAGCTACGGCACGGCGATTGTGGCCGCGGGATCCGGCACCGTTCTTACGGCCGGATACAACAGTGCGATGGGCAACTATATCGTGATCAACCACGGCGGCGGACTCTATACATATTATGAGCATTGTTCCCGCTTCGCCGTGAAGCAGGGCGCAAGTGTTGCCAAGGGACAGGTGATCGCCTATGTCGGTTCGACCGGCGTATCTACCGGACCTCATCTGCATTTCGGCGTATACCTGAACGGTTCTTATGTGAATCCTCGCAAATATGTGAGCCCGTAAGGGGCTGCAATTCCTGTATGAAGGAGACAGCGTACATCAATGAATAGACATTTCTGGAGCGGCATGGTGATCGGGGGACTGATCGCCATGGCCGTTAGTTTTATAGGGTTTTTTGTGATCGGCCGCGGTATGCGGCCTTCTGCGGATCCGGTGTTTCCGATCCCGATTACTCCTGAGACCGAGCAGAGCGAGATCGGTGAGAAGATCGATACGCTCAAATCGTATATTGACGATCTGTATCTGTTCACGGACCGCTATGACGAGGAGAAGCTGGAGCAGGGCATCTACAAGGGAATGTTCGAGAGCCTGGATGATATCTACTCGGTATATTACACGCCGAGCGAATATCAGGCTCTGATGGAGTCCTCCACCGGATCTTACTCCGGCATCGGCTGCTATGTGCAGAAGGAAGTGGATACCGGAGATATCGTCCTGGTCAAGCCGATGAAGAATTCTCCCGCAGAGAAGGCGGGCATCCGCCGGGGCGATGTGCTCGTCACCGTCAACGGCGACAGCGTGGTCGGGATGGACCTGGACCAGGTGGTCGCGCTGATCAAGGGCGAGGAAGGCACGGATGTCACTCTCGGCGTCGTGAGAGAGGGCAGCGAAGAGGTGCTGGAGATTAAGGTGACACGCGCTCATATCGAGGTCGATACGATCGAATATGAGATGCTGGAGAATTCGGTCGGATACATCAAGATCGTCGAGTTTGACACTGTCACGGAGTACCAGTTTGATGATGCTGTGACGGACCTGGAGGCTCAGGGGATGAAGAAGCTCGTCATCGATGTGCGCGACAATCCCGGCGGAAGCCTGCAGTGTGTGCTGGACATCCTTGACCGCCTGCTTCCGGAGGGAGAACTCCTCCGCATCGTTGACCGGGACGGCAACGAGGAGGCCTACAACAGCGATGATGAAGAAGCGGTGAAGCTTCCGATGGCGGTGCTGGTCAACGGGGACAGTGCCAGCGCGTCCGAGGTCTTCTCCGGGGCGATGAAGGACCGGTGAGCCGCGGTGATCGTCGGAACGAACACGTTCGGCAAGGGCATCGTGCAGTCCATCTACGAACTGGATGACGGCAGCGGGTTTAAGATCACGACGGATGAATTCTTTACGCCTTCGGGCAATACGATTCACGGCGTGGGCATCGCTCCTGACGTCGAGGTCGAGCTGGACGAGGCACTCCGGGGCGAGACGGAGATCCCGCACGATAAGGACAACCAGCTGCAGAAGGCGCTGGAGGTGCTCGGGCAGTAACGGATTTCACAGAGAGATACACAGGCGGCAGGCGACTGCCGCCTTTCTTTTTCGGAGGGGGATTCCCCTCTTTTTTTCGTTTCAGAAAGATTGAGAAAACAACTTGACAACATGCGAAGGTTAGCATAGAATAACTTACGTTAGATGAGACTAATATCTGATAGGAACACCTAACTCAGCGAAATGGCTGAAGTATTTCCGAAAGGAAGGAATGCTTATGTTGCCTTTGACACTCGCTCAGGCGGGGGAGGAGAACATCGTACGTAAGGTGGGCGGAAGCCCGGAGGTGCGGCAGCACCTGGAGAATCTGGGTTTTGTACCCGGAGGAACAGTGATCGTTGTATCGGAGATCGGCGGCAATGTGATTGTGAATGTGAAGGAATCACGGATCGCCATCAGCCGTGAAATGGCACAGAAAATCATGGTTTAAGGGAAGGAGATCGCAATGAAGACGTTAAAGCAGACCAGAATCGGTGAAACGGTCAGAGTCGTCAAACTCCACGGAGAAGGCGCGGTCAAGCGCAGAATCATGGATATGGGTCTGACGAAGGGCGTGGAAGTCTATGTCCGCAAGGTCGCTCCGCTGGGAGATCCGATCGAAGTGACGGTTCGCGGCTACGAGCTGTCGATTCGTAAGGCAGACGCGGATATGGTGGAAGTTCAGTAAAGGATGGATGCGGCTCGGGCCGCATATATTTCAGATTTGTGGTTAGCCGGATATAACCGGCATGCCGCAGGAATGGAGAATATATGAGTCTTACAATCGCCCTGGCGGGCAACCCCAACAGTGGTAAAACCACATTGTTTAATGCGCTGACCGGATCCAACCAGTTCGTTGGCAACTGGCCCGGCGTCACGGTAGAGAAGAAGGAAGGTAAATTAAAGAAGTATGATGACGTGGTCATCACCGACCTTCCCGGTATCTATTCGCTTTCTCCTTATACGCTGGAGGAAGTGGTTGCGAGAAATTACCTGATCAATGAGCGTCCGGACGCGATCCTGAATATCGTCGACGGCACGAACCTGGAGAGAAACCTGTATCTGACCACGCAGCTGACGGAGCTCGGCATCCCGGTCGTGATGGCCATCAACATGATGGATGTCGTTCGCAAGAACGGTGACAAGATCAACACCGCGCAGCTCGCGAGAGCGCTGGGCGTCGAGATCATCGAGATCTCCGCGCTGAAGGGTACCGGCATCGAGGAGGCGGCTGCGGCTGCGGTGAAGGCCGCGAAGACCGGATCGACCGTCCCGATGCACAAGTTCTGCGGACCCGTGGAGCACGCGCTTGCCCATATCGAGGAGCACGCCGTGGCCGACATGCCTGTGGAGCAGCAGAGATGGTACGCCATCAAGCTTTTTGAGCGCGATGACAAGGTGCTTGAGAACATGAAGCTGCCCGAAGACATCCGGAAAGATGTCGAGGACCACATCGCAGAGTGCGAGAAGGAGATGGATGACGACGCAGAGTCCATCATCACCAACGAGCGTTACATCTACATCGCGGATACCCTGAAGGGAATCTACAGGAAGAAAGCCGCCGGCGAGCTTACGGTCTCCGATAAGATCGATAAGGTGGTCACCAACCGGTGGCTGGGCCTGCCGATCTTCTTTGCGGTCATGTTCCTGATCTATTATCTGTCCATGGTCACGGTCGGCGCGTCTGCGACGGACTGGGCAAATGACGGCCTCTTCGGTGACGGCTGGCATCTGTTCGGCATCGGCTCGAAGGCGGCGGAAGAAGCTGCGGACGACTACACGGCTGCGGTGCAGGCGATTGACGCGTTCATGGGCCTTGACACCGAGGCGGAGGACTTCGACCCGGCAGCCGCGCTGGCGGATATGAAGGCATTTACCTCTTCGGATGCTTCGGTGAAATACACCGTGGAAGATGAGGAGACGCTGGCTGAATCCGAGATTGACGTGTATTTCGATAAGATTCCGGAAGGCGCCAACGAAGAAGAGACCAACGCGATGACATTTAAGGATGCCATTGCATACTTCGAGGAGAAGGGATTTGACGAGCCGGATCCGGCGGATTTCGGCGTCTGGGTACCCGGCGTTCCGGTTCTGATTGAGGGACTGCTTGACAAGATCGGCTGCAGCGACGTGGTGAAGGGCCTGATCCTCGACGGTATCGTGGCCGGTGTCGGCGCGGTGCTCGGATTCGTTCCTCAGATGCTCGTGCTCTTCCTGCTGCTGGCATTTGTGGAGGCCTGCGGATATATGGCCCGTGTCGCTTTCGTCCTGGACCGTGTGTTCCGGCGCTTCGGCCTCTCCGGCAAGTCCTTTATCCCGATCCTGATCGGTACGGGCTGCGGCATCCCCGGTGTTATGGCCTCGCGAACGATTGAAAATGAGCGAGACCGCCGTATGACGATCATGACGACCACCTTCATCCCCTGCGGCGCGAAGGTTCCGTTTATCGGCATGGTTGCCGGCGCAATCTTCGGCGGATCCGCCTGGGTTGCGACCTCTGCTTATTTCCTCGGCATGGCTGCCATCATCTGCTCCGGTATCATCTTAAAGAAGACTAAGATGTTTGCGGGCG
>JAFPYK010000178.1 GCA_017412265.1 Lachnospiraceae bacterium | reverse complement strand
GGCCCGCTTCTCTGTATAGTACCGGATCGGTGATCAGTATTCGTATACCGGGATGCCGAGCATCCGGCCGAGCATCTGGATCTCTTCGGCGCAGTCGCCGTAGGTGACGACGTAGTGCGGCTCCCAGCCGTCCTGGACGCTCTGGCAGACGAAATCCTGCGCGGAAGCGTCGAGCTCGACGACGAGGGAGGTCCCGATGAACTGCTTCGGCTTGTCGAGAATCTTGCCGGAGGAGACGAGGAAGCGGAAGCTTCCGTCTGCGTCACGGCCGACGCGGAAGATCGTCGCGGATTCGCATGCCTCGCATCCGAAGTCCATGGCGGGGCCGATCTTGCGGTTGGGATGGACGCCGACGGTTGCGCCGGTGTCCTTGCGCGCGAGGGCGCAGGAGGCCATGCCGCAGTGCCAGAAGGTGACCGTGTTCGCCTCTTCATCTAAGGAGACCGGGTCGCCGAAGAAGCAGGGGCTGCCGGTGAGGCGGCCGCCGATGTACATCGAGAGCGCGCCGTAGGTGTCGGCCTCGCAGGCCGCGTAGACACCCAGGTCATTTAACACGGAGAGCACCGCGCAGACCGGGGTTCCGAAATCGGTGAAGAAATCGGGCCAGCAGCGGGAGGAGACGGCCCCGACGTGGTTCTCGGTGACGTAATCCTTGTAGGCCTTATAGAGGCGGGCGAAGTCTGCGACATTCTTCTGAGGGGTGTCTGCGAGGGTGCCCATGTGGGTTCTCGCTTCCTCCAGGTAAGGCGCGCACTCTTCGTCGGTGTAGGACTTGGCCTTGTTGATGAGCTCGCGGGCCTCGATTGATTCGAGGGTCACGCCGAAGGCGCGCAGGAGATCCAAGTCCGCGGCGCGGCCGAAGCCGAAGCCCTGGGGCGTGTGGCCGATCGAGGTGAGCCTGAGGCCCTGCAGGTCCTTCTTCACCATCGCCGCGCGGATCGCCGCGGCGAGCTTGTCGGAGGTAGCCGCTTCGTCCGGCGAGCCGAAGACGTAGGAGAAGCGGCGGCCCATCTGGCGCATGGTGTTGGCCGCGGAATAAGCGCCGGTCAGCGAGTTGAGGCGCAGGCGGCCGCCGTCGATGACGGGCTCGCGGAGGGTCCAGAGCATGACAGGTGCACCGGTGCGGTGCAGGATCTCGGAGGCGTAGGCCGCATTGGCAAATGTAATATTCTGCAGGATGATCAGGTCCGGATTCTTACCCTCAAGGAACGCACAAAGGTCCTGGATGGATAAGAGCATCTTCTCGGGACATACGACGTCGCAGGAGAGATGCTTCAGCAGGGATACGGACTTGTCAAACTGGATCTGCGCGCTCTCCAGGTGGAAGGTGGGCACGCCGATCGGGCAGTAAAGAATCTGATAAGACATAACGATACACTCCGTTTCGTTGAATTTGCAGGGATAGTTTATCACAATTGTTCGGTGAGAGAAAGGGATTGTCACTGTTTTTCTGCTTCCGCTCTGGAAAAACCGCGCATCCTGTGGCAAAATATAAGAGAGCCCCGCGCCTGCGGGGAATGAACGAATACACATACGGGAGGACCGGAATGAATACAGCGGAACTGAAACGAAGAATCCTCAGCGGGCAGGAGGACCAGACCTTCCTCCGGCTCTATCAGGATGAGGGAATGCTTGAGATGCAGAGGGAGCGCTACGCCAAGCTGATTGACCATTTTATCCAGATGTTCGGCGCAGGTGAGGTGATGATCTTCAGCGCACCCGGGCGCAGCGAGGTGGGCGGCAATCATACGGATCACCAGCACGGCAAGGTGCTGGCGGCCGCGGTGAACCTGGACATGATCGCGGCGATCCGGCCGCGGGATGACGGCCGCATCGTGCTGCAGTCGGGCTCGTACCCGAAGATGGAGCTGTCGGTGGACGAGCTGGCGCCGGTCGCGGAGGAGAAGGGCACATCGCGCGCACTGATCCGCGGCGTGCTGGCGGGACTTGCGGACGCGGGCTATAAGCCGGGCGGCTTCGAGGGCTGCATGGTGAGCAATGTGCTGAGCGGCTCCGGGCTGTCGTCCTCAGCTGCCTTCGAGGTGATGATCGGGCATATCGTATCGGGCCTGTATCACGAGAGCAAGATTGACGCGGTGCTGATCGCACAGGCGGCGCAGCGGGCGGAGAATGAGTATTTCGGCAAGCCCTGCGGCCTGATGGACCAGACAGCCTGCTCGGTCGGCGGCCTGATCACGATCGATTTTGAGGATCCTTCGCACCCGCTGGTGCGCAAGGTGAACGCGGACTTCGGGGCGGCGGGCCTGGCGCTCTGCATCGTGGACACGAAGGGGTCGCACGCGGGGCTGACGCACGAGTATGCCGCAATTCCGGACGAGATGAAGAGTGTGGCCCGGGCGATGGGCAAGAGCGTGCTGCGCGAGGTCAATGAGCGCACATTTTACGCGAACCTGCCGGTGCTTCGCAGCCGCTGCGGCGACCGCGCGGTGCTTCGGGCGATTCATTTCTTCGAGGAAGAGGTGCGCGTGGACGGCGAGGTGGAGGCCCTGGAGGCCGGGGATTTCGAGAGATTCCTGGCGATCGTGCAGGCTTCCGGCGATTCCTCGTATAAATATCTGCAGAATGTGAGTGTGACCGGGCAGCCGGAGCACCAGAGCGTGGCGGTAGGGCTGGCGATCAGCGACGTGGCGCTCGGCGGACGGGGCGCGCACCGGGTGCACGGCGGCGGATTTGCCGGGACGATCCAGGCATTTGTCCCCGATGAGAGGACGGTCATGTACAAGAACGCGATGGACGCGATCTTCGGCCAGGATGCGTGCCACATCCTGAAGGTGCGGCCGATCGGCGGCGTGAAGGTATTCGGATAAAGGGAGGAGAAGAAGATGAAGATTCTGGTATTAGGCGGCGCGGGCTATATCGGCTCGCATACGGTTTATGAGTTGGTTGACGCGGGAAATGAAGTGGTGGTCATCGATAACCTGGAGACCGGTTTCAAGGCGGCGGTGCACCCGAAGGCGAGGTTCTACCAGGGCGACCTGCGCGACCGCGCGTTCGTGGACAGCGTGCTGGACGCAGAGACGGGGATCGACGCGGTGATTCATTTCGCAGCGAATTCCCAGGTCGGCGAGAGTATGGTCAACCCGCTCAAATATTATGACAACAACCTCTGCGGCACGAAGACGATGCTTCAGTCCGCGGTGGCGCACGGGATCGACAAGATTGTCTTCTCGTCCACGGCGGCGACCTACGGCGAGCCGGAGAAGGTGCTGATCGTCGAGACGGACCGCACGAATCCGACCAACTGCTACGGTGAGACCAAGCTCTCGATGGAGAAGATGTTCAAATGGGTCGGGCAGGCCCACGGGCTGCGTTTTGTGTCGCTCCGGTATTTTAACGCATGCGGCGCGCACGTCTCCGGCCAGATCGGCGAGGCCCACAACCCGGAGACGCATCTGATCCCGATCATCCTGCAGGTGGCCAACGGAACCCGGGACCACATCAGCATCTTCGGCACGGACTACCCGACCAAGGACGGGACCTGCGTGCGCGACTACATCCACGTGACGGATCTGGCGCAGGCGCACATCCGTGCGGTGGATTACCTGATGGCCGGCAATCCGTCGGATATCTTCAACCTGGGAAATGGGGTCGGCTTCACGGTGCGCGAGGTGATCGACACGGTGCGCGAGGTGACCGGCCGCGAGATCAAAGTGGTCGAGGAAGGACGCCGCGCTGGCGATCCTGCGGTGCTCATCGCTTCGAGTGAGAAGGCGCAACGGGTGCTCGGCTGGAAGCCGGAGCATGCGGACTTAAAGCATATCATCGAGACGGCCTGGAGATGGCACAGCACGCATCTGCACGGCTATGGTGAGTGAGATGGCTCTGCGGGAAGTGAAGGCTTACGTGGACGGGAGTTTCCTGCCGGCCGCGGGGCGCTACGGCTACGGCTGCGTGATCCTGACGCCGGAGGGCGAGAAGTTCACGCTCTCGGGCAGCGGCGACAACCCGGAGACGCTGGCGATCCGCAACGTGGGCGGCGAGATGCTGGGGGCGATGCATTCGGTGCAGTGGGCCCTGCGGCACGGCTATCCGGCAATCCGGATCTTCTACGATTATTCGGGGATCGAGATGTGGGCGACCGGGGCGTGGAAGCGGAAGAACCCGCTGACCGCGAAGTATCATGAGTACATGCAGAAATGCATGGGGGCGATCCGGATCTCGTTCGAGAAGGTGGAAGCGCACACCGGCGTGGAGTTCAATGAAGAGGCGGATAAGCTGGCGAAGGGTGCGATTGAGGAGGCTGCCGGGGAGTAGGGGCGGCTCACGAAAATGTTTCGGGACACGCCTTTCGGCTCGGGTACGAGCGTCATGTCTTTTCTCCTCGCCTGGGGACGGCTCGTCGATAAGCACATGACGCTTACATAGTCGT
>JAFPYK010000177.1 GCA_017412265.1 Lachnospiraceae bacterium | reverse complement strand
TCCCTGTTCCTTTCACACAGATCCTTCGTTCCATGCTGACCTCCTTCTTCATCTGCTGCCCCACGCGGCAGCCTTCCGCACTGCTTTTCTTTATCATATCCCAAAAGCCTCGTCAGGGCAACCGCCCGCGGGAATTGTCTTGCCCCCGCGCGCCATCTCTTTTATAATATATCCGGGAGGTAAAACGATGAAAAAGATCTCATTCTATTACATATTTCTCATGATCCTGCTGATTCTCCCGGCCGCGTCCGGCTGCCGCAAGGCTCCGGAGCCCGAGACGACTACGCAGGAGACGACCACCGAGACCACAACCGAAGAACCCACAACCGTGCCGTCCCCCTTCGGGGGGATCGACGGCCTGGAGTATTACGGCTTCGACCCGGCACATTCCCCGATTGCAAATGATGAAAGGAGCCTCTTCGCCGTGGCGCTCACCGATGGCCGCCTCGAGACCACCGCAGAAGGCGATTACCGCTTTCCTCCCTTCGTGTACCCCGCGGGAGGCGGCAAGCTCTACGTGACCTGGGAGACGATGGCTGACTACGGCGGTATCGAAGAGTACGGAGAGAACGAAGAAAACGAAGAGAGCGAAGTGCCCGAAGAGACCGAAGAGCCCGAAGAGACCGAAGTGCCCGAAGAGACCGAAGAGCCCGTGATGGACGGCGATCCCTCCCTGCCGGGCTACCACGTCGCGGTCTTTGATACCGGGACCGGCAAGATCACGGCAAGACTCGACCGCACCTCGGAAGAAGCCGGGTCTTACTGGACACATTCAGGTGATCTCCTTGTCTTCAATGAAACCACCTATTATGACACCGAGGAAAGGACAGAGACCATCACCCATCTGACCTATTACGATCAGGATCTGAAGCCTCTGCGCGAATTTGACGTCGACGGCAAGAACTCTCCTGTCTGGAATCCGGCCGGCGATTACGCGTATTACGTCAGCGAGCATCAGGTCTTCCGCCTGCCCGCAGGTGAGAATACAGAGCCGGAGCCCGTCCCTCTTCCGGAGGGCATGACCCCGCTCTACTGCTTCGGCGTCACCACACAGGGCGGTGTCGACTACCTCAATCTCACGATGGTCATGAGCGACCTGCTCAACTACTACGGCATCCTCAACACTCAGGATGGAACCTTCCGCTACCTCAGGGATTCCTCCGATTCGGGCTTCCTGCGGATCCTGCCCGATTACTTCTGCTTCCATGACGATTCCGGAGCCGAAGCGGCCGTGCAGGAGGTATATTACCTCTCCGACCGGAGCGTCAAGGTCAGCTGTGACGAAGACAGTACGGAAGCCGCAGACCTGGTCCAGACCTGCGTCCTCGCCAACGAAGACATCCTGCAGATTCATTTCCCCGGCACGTGGGGCGGTGAAGACACCCCCTCCGTTTTTTTCCGGATCCTGGACAAGCAGACCGGCCATGTCCGCTGCTCCGCAGGCCTTGCGCTGCCCGCGGTGATGCCTTATCTCAGCGGTGATACGATCGAGCTGCCGGACGGGCGCATCCTGGTCGATGTCACGGACAACGTAAGCCACCTGTTCCTCTGCTTCGATCCTTCGTCGGCCGGCATCTCCCCGGAGGACCCGCTCTCTTTCCAGAGAGTCGAAGTCTCGGAGGGAGACCTCGGCTACATCGCCGAGATCGAGAACATCGTGAACCCCGAGGACCTTCGCCCCGGCCCCTGCCGCGAGGAATACGCAGACCTTCGCGTGAGAGCCGACCGCCTGCAGGAGCGCTTCGGCATCCAGATCCGCATCTCCGACGAGTGCCGGATGTACATGGGCTCCTACCTGGTGCATCCGCTCAACCGGCGCAGCGCGATCGCGGAAGCCCTCGACCTCCTGGAGTCAGAGCTCTCCCGCTACCCGGACAACTTCTTCCACGTCCTTCTGGACGGGGAAAACCTGCCCGAAGCTTTTTACATCTACCTCACCGGGGATATCAAGGGCAGCGGAACCGACGGGACCTTAGAGACCGCGGGCGGATTCGAATTCACCTTTGAAAATGCGTACCGCCTCGTGATCGACGTCCAGAGCCCGCTCTCCCTCTACACCTCCCTGCACCACGAGATCGCCCACGCGATGGATGAGCGCATGGTCATGGACGACGAAGTCGACATCTTCGGCCAGGGCTGGCTCGCCCTGAACCCGGACCAGGAGACCTACGGGGACATCTACACCTACGATTACACCCAGTTCGGCCGCTCGGAGATGATGGATTTCACCTGCGCCGGCGAGGATCCGCTCAAGTATTACTTCGTCGACGGCTACTCGATGGTAACCCCCGGCGAAGACCACGCCCGCCTCTGGGAAAATGCGATGGACAACGACAACTCCTACCCCGAATGGGCGAACTCGCCGCATCTCTCCGCCAAGCTCAACTACTACGCAGACGCGGTTGAGAAGGTCTTCGGCTCATCCATCATCCCCGATGAGATCCGCGACCGCGACTGGCGCGAGAAGCTGCAGGCAAATGAATAAGCCCGGCCGCCAGGTCGAATAACGTCCAAAACAAAAATGCATCCGAGAATGCGATGAGTCCCGCTCTCGGATGCATTTTCGTTATTTCCAATTCTTAATCTCTGTCTTTATACCTCGAAATGCTTTGACAGTTCGTTTTCTTCAATCATGTTTGTTGCTTTAATCTCCTCTTGATTATCGTCCATAGATTTATACTGGTTCGTTTCTTCATTTTGGCGTTGTTTATGGCTAGC
>JAFPYK010000176.1 GCA_017412265.1 Lachnospiraceae bacterium | reverse complement strand
TTGATGAAGCTGATGCCGAAGCCCACCGAGAGCGTGCAGATCCCGTGCATCAGCGCGGTGGAGAAACCGCGGATGACCGCCCAGGTGACCGTCACTGCCCCGATATTCTGAACGAGCACGACCGTGTTCTCGAACATGCCGAAGCCGATACCGAGGGCAAGCGAAATCATCATGATGGTGTCCCGCTTATCAGAGAAGACCTTGGCGTAGAACAAGATCGGTATCGCCTTGATGATCTCCTCCGTAATCGGCGTAATCACCGACGTCGTGTAGGTCATGTCATAGCCGAAGAGCGGCAGCAGCAGCGCGTTCAGCTCCGAGACAAACAGGCAGACGACGATGCCGATAATCATGAATCCCAGCGACAGCCTCGCCCGGCCCGGCATCATCAGAAGCATCAGAAACAGAGGGGCAACCACGCAGATAAACAGGATATACTCTAGATTGACCATTTCTTAATCCCCCTGTCTACCGCAACGACAATCATCAGCATCAGCACGCCCATCAGGATTCCGATCACGAGCACCAGGCCCGCCATCCTGTGGCTCTGCGCGACCATTTCCGCCAGGCACAGAAACTCAAAAATCAGCGCCAGCAGATTGTAAGGCCGCAGCCACCGGATAATGCCGAACTCATCCGGGATGATGAAATGCTTCAGGTTATAATACGACGCAAAAGCGATCAGGCACGAGCCGATCAGCGCAATCACTTTCACGATCAGCGGCTGATCCGTGAAGAAAAAGAAGATCAGGTACACCGCCACGGCGACAGCCGAAGCTCCCGCCGGAAACACCCGGTACTTCCTGAGGTCCGGAGACCCGTCATCGACGATGGAATCCATCAGGCCGAAGTTGGCCGAGAAGAAGAACATCAGGGTTCCGATCACGCCCAGCACACCCAGGTGAAATTCATTCACGATCTCGCTGCCCGTCAGGACCCGGATCGCCTGGTACAGCCGTCCGAAAGCCATGCAGCCGGCAGAAAATGTGATCATCTGTGCATAGACGGCCTTCTTGGGCCGGAAAAACTTCGCCGCCCCATAGATAAACCCGGCAAATGCACCGACACAGGTGATGATATTCGCGATCAAATACAAGTCCATACCGCTCATCACAGCCTTTCTCTAAAAGTGAAAACCTGCAGGGACGGAGCCTTCTCCACCCTGCAAGTCTATATTATATCATTTTCTGATATAAAACGTCACCTATATCGTAAGTACTGTCGATATAGCCTCCCGTGATCTCTCCGGCAGGCTTGACACTCATGTCTGCCCCTGGGCGAACATCGAGATTCTTGCCTCCTCGCAGTACTCCCCGTTGCAGCCGATCGAGAACAATGAATTCCACAGGGCACAGTAAAAGAGCAGGCCGCTTACCATAAGCGGCCTGCTCTTTTACTGCCCTTTTGCCGGATCCTTCACGTCCGGCGCGTCAGCGGAGAACTCAGGCGTCAACCCAGCCGTCTCTGCCCTTCACGCCGAATCTCTCCTCCATCTGGTGCAGAGCCTCATCCGTGATCGTCTGCTTCAGCGGCAGGTGCGCGATCTTCATATAGATCTCCGCCGCCTTCTCCGCGGTCTCGATCAGGCCGAACGCCTCGTCGAGATCTTTGCCGCAGCCATAGATTCCGTGCTGCGCCCACACAACGATGCGCGCGGTCTTCATCTTCTCCGCCGTCGCCTCGCCGATCTCATTCGTGCCGCAGAGCATCCAGGGAAGGACGTTGACGCCGTCCGGGAAGACCACGATGCTCTCGGTGCTCATCTGCCAGAGCGTCCGCGTAAATGCCTTCTCGTCCAGGTCATGCACATAGGTCATCGCCAGAAGGTTGGTCGGATGGCAATGCATCACGACGCGGTTCTCGGGATCGATCCGCAGTCTCACTTCGTGGCTCATCAGGTGGGCAGGAAGTTCCGAGGTGAATTTCCCTTTGTTCTTGTAGCCCCAGAGCAGCTCTGCGCCGTCGCCGTACTCGTTGATGCGGAACAGGCCCAGGTTCTCCTCCGGATCAAACTGCACATTCTTGAAATACTTGCCCGTGCCGGTCACCAGGAAATATTTGCCTGCAAGCTCTTTGGTGTAGAAGCCGGTGGGAATCTTGCGGATGACCTTAAAGACATCCAGGTATTCCTTGACGATCTACTCATCGATCATCAGGCTGATATTGCCCCCGTTTCTCTCATCCCAGCCATGGTTGTACATGATGGTGCAGGTCTGAATCATACTCTGCATAAAAGGTGCTGTTAAGATATCTTTCATTTTCTCGCCTCCTGAACCTCTTCTTCATAGTTCTTTATGGTTTCAAACCAGGTGCCGTCTTCCGGAGCGCCGCACTGCCTGCAGTACTCGTTCCAGACTTCGCCGAACGGCAGAGTCTTAAGCTCTTCCTGGCGTACCATCAGTTCCGTAAACCGCCCCTGGTCCTGCAGGTCCTTCAGGTCGCCCGCAGGGATTAACAGGGCATTTAACAGGGCCTTCTCCACATTGCGGAAGCCCACAACCCACGCGGATACGCGGTTGATCGACGCGTCAAAATAATCCAGCGCGATGTTCACGCGTCCGTCCAGGCCGCCGCAGCGCACGATCTCCTTCGCGATCTCCTTCGTCTCGTCGTCGAAGAGCACCACGTGGTCCGAATCCCAGCGGATCGGGCGCGTCACGTGCAGCGCAATCTCCGGGAAGAATGCCAGCAGCGCCGGGATCTTGTCCGACACAACCTCCGTCGGGTGATAGTGGCCGTTGTCCATGAGCGGGATGCATTTGTCCGTATTCATGGCCGCGTAGCTTAAGGCAAACTCCGCGGAGCCCACCGTGTAGGCCTCGACGCCGATGCCGAAGACCTTGCTCTCGATGCAGGGCTTCACCAGGTTGAAATCATACGGCTCGGAGAGGATCTCGTCGATCGACTCCTTGTAGCGCACCCGGGGGCCCATCCGGTCCGCAGGCACATCCTTGAGGCCGTCGCCCGTCCAGATGTTCATCGTACACGGCTGCCCCAGCTCCTCCGCCAGATACTGCGAGATGCGGATGCAGGCCTTGCCGTGGTTGATCCAGAACCGCCTCGTCTCCTCATTCGGAGAGGCAAGCGTCAGCGGATCGCACATCGGATGCGAGAAGAACGTCGGGTTAAAGTCCGCGCCGAGCCCGCGCTCCTTGCAGAACTCCACCCATTTGGCGAAATGCTTCGGCTCCAGGGCATCTCTGTCGGCCCATTCGCCCTCCTCGAAGATCGCATAGCTCGCGTGGATGTTGATCTTCTTCGTGCCGGGGCACAGCCGTAACGCCAGGTCCAGGTCCGCCATCAGTTCCTCCGGATTGCGTGCACGCCCCGGGTAATTGCCCGTGGTCTGGATCCCGCCCGTCAGCGGCTTGTTCGGATCCGTATCGAACCCGCGCACGTCATCGCCCTGCCAGCAGTGCAGGGAGACCGGTACCTTCTTCAACACATCGATGGCCGCCTGCGTATCCACGCCCAGCGCCGCATAACGTTCTCTTGCTTCCTGATAACTCATTTGTCCGCCTCCATCTGAATCTTTAAGTTGCCCAGCGCCGTCGCCTCGATCGGAAGCGCGACCACTTCCAGTCCCGCGATCACCCGGGTCAGTTCGTTCAGAAACGCGTTCTTCGCGCCTCCGCCCACAATATAAAGCTTGTGATAGGTTTTGCCGGTGATCTGGGACAGCTCCCGCACCGCGTTGCGGTAGCAGATTGCCAGCGACCGGTACGCGCAGCGGAAATAATCCGCCTCCTTCCTCGCGTGCCTGCCGAGCGCCTGGTCGAACGCCTCCTTCATGCTGGCCGGCGAGAGAAATGCCTGCGCATTCACATCCACGATCTCGTCGAACCTGCTCTCCTGCGCCTCGGCTACGATCTCCGGGAACGGTTTCCCCGGACAGAGCTCCTCCCGCAGGCGGTTCACCACCCACATGCCCATGATGTTCTTGATGAACCGGATGTAGCCGACGCCGCCCTCGTTCGTCCAGTTGTGCCTGCGGCTCTCCATGGTCACGATCGGCTGCGGGCTCTTCACACCCAGCAGCGACCACGTGCCGGAGTTGAGATACACCTCATCCTCCTCCATCGGGATGCCCTCCACCGCAGAAGCCGTGTCATGCGAGGGCGCCAGCACGCAGCGGATCCCCTCGTAGGTCCCGACCACGGTTCCCGGCTGCGAAACCTCCGTGAACAGTTCCTCCGGAAGCTCCAGCTTGCGGATCACCGTCCGGTCAAATGTCCCCGTCCTCGCGTCAATCAGCGCCCCCGTCGTCGCGTTCGTGTACTCATGCGCCTTGCCGCCGCACAGCTTCCAGGTCAGGTATTCCGGCATCATCAGATACTCGGTCACGCCCTCCAGCCTTCCCGCCATCTTATCCGCATACAGCTGATAGACCGTGTTAAACGGCTGGAACTGGATCCCCGTGCGCAGATACAGCTCATCAAAAGGCACCAGCCGGTGCACCTCCGGCACCGACGCGTCCGTCCGGTGATCCCGGTAGGCGTAGCAGGGAAGCACTTCCTCCCCGTCCCTTAAGAGCACATAATCCACGCCCCAGGTATCAATGGCCAGACTCTCGATCTGCCCGAACCGCGCCTTCGCCGCGGCAATCCCTTCCTTCACATATCCGTTCAGCGCCTCCAGATCCCAGACCAGATGGCCGTCCTCCTGCTTCACACCGTTCGGGAAACGGAACACCTCCTCGGTTCGGATCCGGCCGTCCTCCGCCCAGCCGACGATGTGCCGGCCCGAAGACGCCCCGATATCAATGGCAAGATAATATCTCATCCTTACACCTCATACCTATCACTATCTATATTGTACACAGTGAGAGCCCGAAAAGACAGGTCCTCATTTTGCATAAAAACTGTCCTTATTTGCAGATCCGGAAAGCCCGCGGGCTTCTCCCGTACGTCTTCTCAAACAGCCGGTAGAAATAACTGATGTTCTCATAGCCCACCAGCCCGGCGATCTCCTCCACCGTCCGATCCGTATTCATCAGCAGCCAGACCGCCTGCGACAGCCGCTTCTCCTGCAGCAGCGCGGTATAATTCTTGCCCGTCCTCTGCCGGATCAGCCTCGACAGCCCCGTCATCTCATAATGCAGCTGCTCCGCGATCTCCGTCAGACTCCCGTCCCGGTACCGCTCCTCGATGTATCGCAGCACCGCCAGGACCGTCTCCTGCTCGCCCGATGGCATCGACAGCACCTCCGTGTGTCCCAGCAGCAGCGCGAAGAGAAGCCCCATCGTCAACTGATGGATCCCCCGCTTGTTCGGCGTCTCGGTGATCAGCGTCCACAGCAGGTTCTCAATCAGATTCTGCACCGGCAGCACGTCCGCCACCTTAAAAAACAAGAACCCCAGGTCACTGCCCCCCTGCAGTGTATCCAGCACAAATGTCCGCAGCGGCGTCGGCTCCGACCCCAGATACGAGAGCATCCCCGCGAAAAACTCCGGCCGCACGATGAAATTCACCGCCAGGTCATCCCTTCCCGCCGGCAGGATCTCCTGCCTCGCGTTCTGGCCCAGCATCAGAAGCTCGCCCTCGCCCAGCAGAATCTCCTTCCCGTTGACGATATGCCTCGTCTGCCCCCGGCACATGTAGACCATCTCCACATAATCGTGCGAATGCTCCGGGAAATGCACAAACCGCGTGTGCGGCCGGATCGCCAGCATCTTGCCCGGCGCCAGCAGCTTATCCCCCGTAATCACGTCCCGGCTCCCGTCATCCATATAGAGGCTCCGGTCGATCACCTCGCGCCCCGCGAGAATCGCCTGCTCCTCCTCCGTCAGCGCCGACAGCCGGCTCAGGATCATCTCATTCATCCCGGCACCTCACACCCGGCGGAACGCACAGTCCCCGCCCAGGTCACACGCCTCGCATCCCGTCACCTGGCAATGATGATCCGTCTCCGACAGCCCGATCACCGCCGTCACCGACTTGCTCGGCGTCATCAAAAGCGACTCCGACAGGCTGATCCCGATCCGCGGCATCCCGAGAATCCTCGAGAAATCCCTCTGGTGCTCCAGCGAGAAATCCCCGTACCCCGGCGAAAACCTCGGCCGCCCGAACAGCCCGTCCTCCCGAGCCTCCGCGAGCAGCTTCCCGTTCACCTCATCACTCCAGGCCTCCACGACCGCCGCGCCCGCCGCCTGGTAGATCGCCGCCGCCGTCACATCCGACACATTGGCCCGCGCGATCAGCCGGTCCACGCCGATCCCGATCGTCGCCACCATCAGGTACGCCCGCACGCACCCCGTCAGATTCCTCGCAAGATCCCGGCTGCACACCCGCATCTCGCCGAAGTCGCACACACCCTCCTCCGGGAACACCACGTCCAGCCTCCTCGCCGCAAACCTGCACTCCGACACCGAAAGCACCCTCTCAAGGCACTCCTCGACCCGCGCGCGAACCGCCTCATCCGGCACAATTCCCCGATATCCCAGATACCGGTAGACCTCGTCCCTGCTAACTTCCATATGTAAATCCTCCGACCTGTCCTTACTTGTAACTATACTAGAAAATGTCCGCCTTGTACATGGAAAAATTCGCAGAAAGGTTCATGCAAATGAATTTCTAAAATAATAAAGCTGTCTCCCCTCGAGCCGGCTCCTCCCCGCGAACC
>JAFPYK010000175.1 GCA_017412265.1 Lachnospiraceae bacterium | reverse complement strand
TTATCCTTCGCATAGTAGCCGGTCATGTTGCGGGAAGCCAGCCCCTTGATGACGGTCTGGGCCAGGAGCTCATTTCTCTTCGTTACAATCTCATTCATATCATAATCCCTTTCTCTGCATCATCGCAGAATTTATTGATGACAGACGCCGGACGCCGGCGTCAGGATGTTCTGGATTCGCCCCGAAGCTGTGCTCCGGTCTTCACCGTGGCCGCGTAGGCACTGTTGCACAGGCCCAGGACCGCGGAGAGGATAAACAGTGTCTCCACACCGATCGTCTGCCAGATCCAGCCGCCGAAGAGCGCGATCAGGATCGTGATCAGATGATTGACAGAGACGCCGGTCGAGATGGTCGCCCGCATCTCATCCGGGCCGTCGGAGATGTCCTGCACGTAGACGTTGGATGCCATGGAAGCCAGCGAAATCACGGAATCCAGGACATAGTTGACGCAGCAGACGACAAATGCGACCTCTCTCGGGAAGAGATGATGCGAAAAACCATAGAAGAAGCAGACAATCACAAGGATCAGGGTGTCGGTGATCATCACAACTTTATATCCGAGCCGGTCGATGATTTTGCCGACTAATGGCGCGAATATATACGAGCAGATGGCGGATACCGCGAAGAGCAGGCTGATCACCATCGCATTTGCCCCGTAGAGGAGGATCAGCACGTACGGGCCGAAGGTGAAGAACACCTGCTTCCTTGCCCCGTAAAAGACCTCTAGCATATAGTACTTGGTAAATTTCCTGCGGAAATAAAACCTTCTCCGGTGCTCATCGGTTTCACTCTTGCCGCGGATCCGCAAGGTGAAGAAGAAAGCCAGGAGCGCGATCCCCGCGGAGATCGCGAAGAAGATCCTGTAAGGGCTGTACTTCGCCCACATGGCGAATACGCCGATGACAACCAGATATCCGGCGAGTGTTCCGATCTGCGTGACCGCGTTCTGGTGCCCCAGGGCCTCTCCGCCCCGGCCGGGCTTCGCGTAGTTTAGCGAAAGGGTATTCTTCATTCCCAGCTGAATGTGCTCGCCCAGCGAATGCACGAAGATCGAGAGGGTTACCAGCACTTTGGTGGAAGGCACCAGGGAGAGCATCCCCAAGCCGATCAGAAGGATGACCGCGCCGATTTTATACATTCGCTCTGCGGAGAAGGAATAGAATACCGCCAGGATCAGCACCAGGAGGAGCCCCGGGATCTCGCGGAAGAATTCCGCCACACCGCGGTCGAACTCTCCCATCACAACGATCTCGGCCAGATAATTGTCGATCATTCCCTTATAGATTCCGTAGCTCAGTCCGGTAATCACCAGGGACAGGAAGAAGGCCTTATAACAGGAGTCCTCCCGGAAGATGTCTTTCAGTCTCTTGATCATATAACCCCCACTTGGACGCACAGACGATTCGGCTCTGACAGCCACTCTTTTCGTGGACACAACAGCCGTACCTTTATCCTACCATATCGCAGATGATTCTTCATCTGGAATATCGTATCAAAAAGCAGAACCTGACGATAGTTTGTGAGCTCACATGTCACTCTGTCCGTCACGCTGAAGCAGATATTTCTCCCGGCCTTCCCTGCCGACTTCCGAGAAGACCATGGCAAATGAAGCGGCGATCAGAACAACGGCATCGAGTTCATTTGCAGCCATTTCCAGAGCTTCTTCAAAGGGCAGGAAGATTTCCACCTGCCAGAAAGCGGGTGTCAGCAGGAGGCAGAGAGCCTCTCTCCCGCGGCGAAACTCCTCGAATCCCGGCTGGTTCAGCAGGTCCACACCCTGCATTCGTATAAAGGCCGGATCCAGGAACTCCTCGGATTGGTGGCAGAACCGGCTGATGCCCTCATAACGCTTTCCGGGTGTCTGAAGTTCAAAAGAGAGACGTTTTCTGCGGCTCTTCTTCACAAATGAGCTGATGAAATACTCCTCATATCGGGAAGCAAGCTCAGATCTCTTCTCGCTACCAGCGCGCGGACGTTTCATGATCGGTTCCTCCGGATTCTTCATTGTGACAAGGTGTTTCCAGATCTCCTGATGCTTCAGAGCAATAATTCCATCGGAATGTCATGCGGCTTGCGGTGGACGTGCGCGGGCGGATCCCAGCTGCTCAGCCGGCAGCCCATCGCCTGATAGAACCGCACGGTCTCTTCCGCCGGGCAGGCAGAGATATAGAGAGAGGTCATACCGGCCGATCTGGCATGAGCGGCAGCCGCCGCGAGCAGTGCCCTGCCGATCCCCATTCTGCGGTAATCTTCCGAGATATAGAAGCTCCGGACAATCATTCTCTGCCCCTCAGCCCTGCAGGCAAGCATCAGCAGTCCGACCACCCGTCCGCCGTCAAATGCACAGAAGGTGATATACTCTCCGGACAAGATGTCCCGCGCTTTCAAGCGCCTTTTCTGCACTGTCCAGTCCTCAGAGAAGGGGCGGCTTACAAGCCTCAGGCCGCCTTCCGCCAGCTCATATATCCGGTGGACTTCCTGATATCGCCGGAAGTTATCCAGAGAATCCTCCCGAAAGTTCTCCGCGCCCGCGACCTCGATGCGGATTGTGTCATTCTCCTCTTTCATGACGTGTTCTCATAAAACCTGAACGGACGAAAGGAAACTTACTCCAGCATCTCACGGATCTTCGCGGCTACCACAGGTGCAAGCTTCGCGTGATCTGCCTTCGAATAATGCAGGCCGTCCAACGTGTTGACCTCAAAATCAAGCTCGGCGCAGTCGATGAACCCGCTGCCCTGCCGCTCTGCGACCTGGCGGTAGTATTTGCCGAACTCAGGCTCTTCTTATAGGCGTTCGGGCCGAAACGGACACCGCTCCTTAAGATCCCGATATCCGGGTGTGTCGGAGCCGGCGCGATGAGAAGCACCTTCGGGGCAGGATACCCCCAGTAAGACGTCGCACATTCCTTTACCAGTTTCTCGACGCCGAAGGCGATCATTCCCGCGCTCAGGTTGAAGAATTCCTTCAGCTCGTTGCAGCCGAGCTGAATAACGACCAGGTCCAGAGGCGCATTGACATCTAGCGATGTCTTCAGCCCCTTCCAGCCGTTCCTGCCCGGATTATAAGGGTCGTCCCATGCGACCGTACGGGCATTGAGCGCGTCCTCGATGATGTTGTACTCCGGGCCCAGAAGGCTTCGCACAATTCCTGGCCAGCGCTCTGTCTCAGTCATTCTCTGGAAGATATCTGCTTCCGGCACATATCTGGTGACGTCATATCCCCAGGTGTTGGAGTCTCCGTAGATCAGTACGTTTTTCATGATATATCCCCCTGGTTCTTTCTATCTCACCGGCCCGTCAGGACAAGCCAGCGTTCTCTCGTGAGCAGATTGATATGTCCGTGCCTTGTCTCGCCGGTCTGTCTGGAGACGATGCTCTCAGATGGCCCCTGATATTCGAATCCGAGCTTCTCCTGGACGCGGGCAGACTTCTGGTTTCCCTCGACATATCTGCACCAGACCCGCACGGCCCCGAGATCTTCAAATGCATGCCGAAGCAACGCTCTCGAAGCCTCCGGTACGAGGCCCCTGCCCCAGTAAGGGACGCCGATCCAGTACCCGAGCTCATATTCATCCTCCGCTTCGGCCAGCTCATTGTGATGCAGGCCGATGCTTCCGACCGGCAGCCCGGTTTCCTTAAGGACGATCGCGTAAGTCTCCGGCACGGCCAGCAGGTCGCGGATGATCTGCCTGCTGTTTTCAACACTGGTATGCGCAGGCCACCCGGCCGGCGGGCCGACAAGAGGATCCTTCGCATATCGGTAGCACTCTTCTGCGTCTGACTCATCCCATCCGCGAAGGATGAGCCGCTCGGTCTCAAGAATCATATGGTACCCCCTCTCGCCGCAAGGCCGTCAATAGTACATGTCAAATCCATGCTCCAGCCGGTCTGCATACGATGTGTCGACCATCGCTCCATCGGCATCAGGCATTCCAGACATTTTACCCCTGTCTCTTTCTTTTCTGCGTCTCCTAAAGGCTGTTTCACTCCGGAGCCCGTTCGGCTCCGCTCATGCATGATTTCCGGTATCCCGGCACCAGGCTGCGATTTCGGAGATGAGTTCTAGCGGCAGGTCTTCAGAATACGGAATCTGGATGGAACCCTTGCTGTAACGGTATCCGCGGGACGCAAGCTTCTCCGAGAAGAAAGCGACTGCCTCCGTCCCCGGATACAGACCGATGTGCTTCTTCTGCGCGGCAAAATGAATGATGTTTTGATCGCCCCGCCACGTAGGCATCGACCAGGAGATCTTCTCGGCCGCATCCGGCAATTCCCTTCGTATCGCTTCTCTGACGCGACTCAGCTGATCCCGGATCCCTTCATCCTGCATGAGGATATAATCGTCAATCGTCTCCGGCGCTTTCCCGCAATAATGGCTCTGGTTCTCATTCTGGAAGGTGCGGCCGCATTTCGGACATTTCCACATATTGCTTCCTCCGATGCT
>JAFPYK010000022.1 GCA_017412265.1 Lachnospiraceae bacterium | reverse complement strand
TCATGCGGCAGATGCCGGGCGAATCCATCGTGTATTTCGGCGATACGGCCCGGGTGCCTTACGGCAGCAAGTCGGGCGATACGATCCTGCGTTATTCGCGGCAGATCGCGGCATTTCTGCTCTCGCACAAGGTGAAGGCCATCGTGATCGCGTGCAATACCGCGAGTGCTTACGCGGAGGCTGTGCTGCGGCAGGAGTGCGACGTGCCGGTGATCGGCGTGATTGAGCCCGGCGCGGTGACGGCCGCCGCGGCGACGAAGAACGACAAGGTCGGGGTGATTGCCACGCAGGCAACCATCAACAGCAAGATTTATACCAGGTCCCTGCACGCGCAGCGGCCGCAGATCAAGGTCTATGACAAGGCCTGCCCGCTTCTGTGCCCGCTGGTCGAGGAGGGATGGCTCTACGATTCGGTGACCGTGGAAGTGGTGGACCGCTACACCAGCGAGCTCGTGCGTTCCGGCATCGACACGCTGGTTCTCGGCTGCACGCACTATCCGCTGCTGGCGCACACGATCCAGAAGGTGGTCGGCCCGGACATCCGCCTGGTCAACCCCGCGTACGAGACCGCCAGAGAGCTCTCGCGGATGCTCTCGGCGGAAGACCTGCTGCGCGAGGAGGGCAATGCGGTGCACAAATTCTTCGTCAGCGACGGCGCGGAGCAGTTCCGGCGCTTCGCCAATTCGATCCTCCCCTGCGAGGTGGAAGAGACGAAGGATATCAACATCGAAGCATTTCGAGGGACAAAGTTATAATAAGAAGGAGAATCGCCTGCGACGGGCGATTTTTCTTCACGGGGGATTCGTATGAAGGAAGATGTGATCGTCCGCGTGACCGGGTGGCAGGAGGCCACCGGGGACACCATCGAGACGATATCCCGAGGAAGCATCCGGAGAGAGGGCGGCTGCCTGGTGATCGAGTATGAGGACGAGGCGCTGACCGATGAGCCGGCCGGGCCTGTTCAGCAGAACCGCCTGACCGTCGGCCCGGACTGGGTGGAGATGAGGCGCACGGGCGAGGTGCGAAGCTTCCTGCGGTTCGCCGCGGGAGTCATGGAGGAGGGCAGCTATGAGACGCCCTTCGGAACGCTCTCGGCGGGCGTGCTGACCAGGGACCTGAAGATCCGGGAAAGTGCGGAGGGGCTCGAGGTGAGGATCCGCTACGGGCTCTGGATGAACGGAGCGTTTGTGTCGGAGTGCCGGGCGGAGATCTCGGTGAGATAAGAAGTAAGGTGTATCTTCTTACCCTGATGGGGAGGAAGATACACTTTTTTTGCGCTTTTGCGGGCCGGATTCGCGGTTTTCCGGAGCCGGAGGCAGCGGACTGCTGGGAAATGAGCGGGCTCAGGGAGAAGCCGGGGGCCGGCTCCCGGGGGGAGCTGCCGGAGCTTGTTTGTCACGCGTTTTCGACATCTTGTGGGTGGCCGGTCCGGCGCCCACAAGGGGGGAAAAGTTTTGCCGCCGGGGGGCCAAAAAGGGGCCGAAAGAAGGTTGACAACTCCCCGGGACCGTGCTATGATAGGTGTCACCGACTGGAAAACGGCGGCCTGATTTCTTCAGTTTTTTTAAAAAACCTGTTGACAGATCGTCTCCGCGGTGTTATATTATAGCAGTTGTCGCTCATGAGTGGCAGCGAAGAACCTTGATAACTGAACAGTGAGACAACCTTGAAAGATTCTTTTAAAATCT
>JAFPYK010000174.1 GCA_017412265.1 Lachnospiraceae bacterium | reverse complement strand
ATCATCGGATGCCTGCTGTATGTGGCCGGTGACTACCTCTTTGCAGCCACCGGCAGAGGTCAGACAACGAAAAGCATCGGTTTCATGGTCCGGGTCGCCTATCTTGAGATGGGGACCTGGAGGATGGTCGCAAGCATCTTGTGCGGCTTCTTCGGAACGATTCTGTACTACATGGGTTTTCACCGCATGTACGGACTTCTGAAGATTCATGTGAAGAGAGAAAAGGACCGGATCTGGGTCCGGCTGTTTCGGGCCGCCTATATCACCGGGACCGTGGCATGGGCCTATGTCCACGCGGTATTCATGATCATCGCCCTGATCTTCAAATATGTCTATAAGCAGTACGGAGACATGCAGGAGTCGGCAGCGATTGCCAACAAAGTCTTCTACGCGAACGCGGCGCCTATGCTGATCGCTTATGTGCTCTGCGATGTCGTGCTGACGGTCGTCATGATCGCGCTGGTCTGGAAGAAGGTCATCCCGCTTCGGAGCACCCGGGCGAGGGTTCTGGCCACATTCTGTAATCCGATGATGCTTCCCGGGATCATCGGGAACCTTCTGACGCTGCTGCCGTGGCCGATCAACCAGATCGATCACGGGACAGAGTCCGCGGGGCATGCGCTGGTACTCGTGCTCGGGCTGATCCTGCTCAAGGAGATGGCCAGATGCGGGGAGCTTGAGGGAGAGAAGGTGGTGTCGTGACGATCCATGAATTCGGGAGCGAGAATGAGAGGGTGGTCCTGCTGATCCATCCGTCGCTTGTGATGTGGGATTATTACGAGTATGTGATTCCTCTGCTGCAGGACCGGTATCATCTGGTGATTCCGGCGCTTCCGGGATACGACGAAGACGGCCCGGGCGATTTTACAAGTGTGGAAGAGATCGCAGCGGAGCTGGCCGGCTGGCTGGCCGCGCATGGACATACCGGGATCGACTGTGCCTACGGCTGCTCGATGGGCGGGTCTGTTGTGGCCAGGATGCTGGCTGATGGCCGCGTCAGGATCCGTTCCGCAATCATCGACGGAGGCATCACGCCTTATCAGCTTCCGTGGGTCCTGACAAGGCTGATCGCGGTTCGGGACTTCCTGATGATTTACCTGGGGAAGCTCGCCGGCCCGCGGCTGATCGAGAAGGCATTTACCTCCGATGAATACTCGGAGGAGGACTTAAAGTATGTGGAGAAGGTCCTGAAATTCATAAGTGCGAGGACGATCTGGCGGACCTTCGATTCCTGCAACAATTATGAGATGCCGGAGGAGATCCGGACGGACTGCCCGCGGATCGAATACTGGTACGCGAGGACAGAGGAGAAGGCCCGCAGGTGGGATATCCGCTATATCAGGAAGCATTTCCCGGGCGCGGTGTTCCGGGTGTTTGAGGACTTCGGGCACGGCGGACTGGCTGTGCTGAAGCCGGAGCTGCTGGCTTCGGAGATTGAGAGAGTGACAGGAGGGTAAGAGATGAACAAAGTGACGATGAAGATTGACGGAATGATGTGCGGGATGTGTGAGGCGCATGTGTGCGACGCGATCCGGAAGGCGGTGCCTTCTGCGAAGAAGGTCCAGGCTTCCCGGGGGAAGAAGGAGGCATCCTTCCTGACGGAGGAAAACGTGGATACCGAGGGGCTTAAGGCCGCGATTGACGCGACGGGCTACAGCTGCCTGGGCGTGGAAATGGCTCCGTATGAGAAGAGAGGCCTGTTCGGACGAAGATGAAGACGGTTGTTTTAGGGCTTCTGATTCCATTTGCAGGAACGGCGGCGGGTGCGGCCTGCGTCTTCTTCCTGAAGAAGGATCTGAGGGCCGGCGTGCAGCGGGCGCTGAACGGATTTGCGGCCGGCGTGATGGTGGCCGCGTCGATCTGGAGCCTGATCGTCCCAGCGATCGAGCAGTCGGCGGATCGGGGGAGATGGGCCTTCCTCCCGGCTTTTATCGGCTTCTGGTTAGGCATCTGCTTCCTCCTCCTGCTGGATCATGTCATCCCGCATCTGCACAGGAGCATCGATCATGCGGACCAGGCGGAGGGGCCGAAGTCGAAGCTGAACCGGACGATTATGATGGTGCTTGCGGTGACGCTGCACAATATTCCGGAGGGCATGGCGGTCGGCGTGGTCTATGCCGGGCCGCTCGCGGGCTCCGGGAGCATCACGGCGGGGGGCGCCCTGGCCCTGGCGCT
>JAFPYK010000173.1 GCA_017412265.1 Lachnospiraceae bacterium | reverse complement strand
TGTGGATAACTCGGTCGATGAGGCGCTCGCAGGCTACTGCGACACCATCGACGTGACGATCCATGAAGACAATTCCGTGACCGTCAAGGACAACGGCCGCGGCATCCCGGTGGGCATCAACCACAAGTCCGGACTGCCGGGCGTGGAGGTCGTATTTACCATCCTGCACGCGGGCGGCAAGTTCGGCGGCGGAGGATACAAGGTATCCGGCGGACTTCACGGCGTGGGCGCTTCGGTCGTCAACGCCCTGTCCGAGTGGCTGGAGGTGACCATCCACCAGGATGGCAAGATGCATCATCAGAGATTTGAGCGCGGCAAGACCGTGCAGCCTCTGACGGTGATCGGCGAGACCGACCACACCGGCACCGAGGTCACGTTCTTTCCGGACCGGGAGATCTTCGAGGAGACGGTCTTCGACTATGCGACGCTCAAGCAGCGCCTGCGCGAGATGGCGTTCCTTACCCGCAACGTTAAGATCATCCTGCGGGATGAGAGAGAGCGGGACGAAGAGACCGGGGAGCCGATGGTCAAGACCTTCCACTATGAGGGCGGCATCAAGGAGTATGTGCAGTACTTAAACAAGCACAAGACCGCGCTCTATGACACGATCATTTACTGCGAGGGCCAGAGAAATGACGTCTATGTCGAGGTTGCGATGCAGCACAACGACGGCTTCAACGAAGGCACCTACAGTTTCGTCAATAACATCACCACGCCGGAGGGCGGCACGCACCTGACGGGCTTCCGCAATGCGATCACGAAGACCTTCAATGACTATGCGCGCACCCAGAAGATCCTGAAGGATAACGATCCTTCGCTCTCCGGCGATGACCTGAGAGAGGGACTGACGGCCATCATCAGCATCAAGATCTCCGAGCCGCAGTTCGAGGGCCAGACCAAGCAGAAGCTGGGCAACTCCGAGGCGAGAGGAGCCGTGGAGAGCGTGGTTTCCGAGCAGCTGACGTATTTCCTGGAGCAGAATCCTTCTGTGGCCAGGACGATCTGCGAGAAGGCGGTCCTGGCACAGAGAGCCAGGGAGGCGGCCAGAAAGGCCCGCGATATGACCCGCAGGAAGACCGCCCTGGAGGGCATGAGCCTGCCGGGCAAGCTTGCGGACTGCTCGGATAAGGATCCTTCGAAGTGCGAGATCTACATCGTCGAGGGTGATTCGGCCGGCGGCACCGCCAAGACGCCCCGCGACCGCGCGACCCAGGCGATCCTTCCGCTGCGCGGCAAGATCCTGAATGTCGAGAAGGCCCGCCCGGACAAGATCCTGGACAATGCCGAGATCCGCGCGATGATCACGGCCTTCGGCACGGGCATTCACGACGATTTCGACATCAGCAAGCTGCGGTACCACAAGATCATCATCATGACCGATGCGGACGTGGACGGCGCCCACATCGCGACCCTGATGCTGACCTTCCTCTACCGCTTCATGCCGGAGCTGATCAAGCAGGGTTATGTCTACCTGGCGCAGCCCCCGCTGTACAAGATCGAGAAGGGCCGCTACGTGGGCTATGCCTACAGCGACGACGAGTTAAATAAGATCCTCACCGAGATCGGCCGCGACGGCAACAACAAGATCCAGCGTTACAAAGGTCTTGGGGAGATGGATGCCGAGCAGCTTTGGGAGACCACCATGGATCCCAAGAAGCGCATCTTAAAGAGGGTCATGTTTG
>JAFPYK010000172.1 GCA_017412265.1 Lachnospiraceae bacterium | reverse complement strand
GATAAGGAAGAAGCCTTATCTCTGGCGCTTTCCCTGATCCCGGAGGGTTCCACAATCACGATGGGCGGCGGCATGAGCGTCGCCGAGATCGGCCTTGTGGACGCATTAAAGAAGGGCAATTACAACTATATCGACCGGAACGAGATCGAGGACCGGAGAGCAGCTTATCTTGCTGCCTATGACGCGGATGTGTATCTGATGAGTGCCAACGCGATTACCAATGACGGAATCATGGTCAACATCGACGGCAACTCCAACCGGGTGTCCGCGCTGGCGTACGGGCCGAAGAAGGTGATCTGTATCGTCGGCATGAACAAGGTCTGCGGGGATGTGGACGGAGCCATGAAGAGGGCCAGAAATGTCGCGGCTCCGATCAATGCCGCGCGCTTCGGACTCAGCACACCTTGCTCCAAAACCGGGGCATGTTTCAACTGCAAATCCCCGGATACGATCTGCTGCCAGTTCCTGATCACGCGTTTTTCCAGACACGAAGGAAGAATCCACGTGATTCTGGTCAATGACAATCTCGGATTCTGATATTGCAGAGGGTTCCCTCGCGGGAGGATATAGAAGAGAACATAAGAAAGGGCACGTGAAATAATAGCGTTTTTCACGTGCCCTGTTTTCATGCGAATCGGTATCATTTATTTCCAGTAATCCAGGTTGTCGGTATCCAGGCCGATATCTTTCGCGCGAAACACCGGATCCTTCCCGGCTTTTTTCTGCTTCTCGTAATCCTTCAGTGTCCGGACTGCCACATGTCCCAGCAGAAGGCAGGCCGGCAGGTTGATCAGTGTCATGCCGCCCATCGTAATGTCTGCAAGCGCCCAGGCCGCATCCATCGGGATGACGGTTCCGAAGAAGATGACTGCCGCGCAGCCCAGGTGGAACCAGCGCAGGAAGTTCTCGGAAGGCATCTTCTTGCCGTTTAAGTAAGCCAGGACATTGTCCACGTAATAGAGGTTGCCGATCAGCGTCGTGAAGGCGAAGAGTACCATCGCAGCCGTGATAAAAACCGGCCCGAGCCGTCCGAACACGGTGGAGAGGGCATTCTGGACATAAGGGGCGCCGGAGACGGCCTCGGAACGTTCCACACCGGAACTCAGACACATCAGCGCGGTGGCCGTGCACAGCAGAAGAGTGTCGATGTAGACCGAGAGCGTCTGCACCAGGCCTTGCTTCGCGGGATGTGTCACGACCGCAGAGGCCGATGCATTCGGCGCTGAGCCGACACCGGCTTCATTGGAGTACAGACCGCGCTTAATCCCATATACCAGGCAGGAGCCGGAGATGCCGCCGAAAATCGCCCGGAAATTAAACGCGTCCCGGATGATCTCGCCGAACATCGCGGGAACATGCGTGATGTGAGCCCCGATCACGATGAGGGATAAGATCACATAGGCGATTCCCATCACCGGCACGACCAGTTCGGTCAGGCGCACGACACGCTTGCCGCCGCCGAGGAGGCAGTATCCGACGAGAAGCATCAGTACCGCACCGATGATCACTGCGGTCAGGCTCACCTTACGGCCTCCCAGATCCAGCATCTGCGCCGCGTAGAACGGATAGGCCTCAAATGTCGACTGGAGGTTGTAGGCGCAGAGAAGGTTGAAGCCGAACGCATAAGTCAAAATCAGGAAGATACAGAAGATGACGGACAGCCAGGGCGCGTGAAGCGCTTTCTCGATATAATAAGCCGGGCCGCCGTAGCAGGCGCCGTCCGCGTCCTTTCTCTTGTAGATCTGGGCAAGAGTACTCTCGACAAATGCAGAGGCTGCCGTCAGGATGCACATGACCCACATCCAGAAGCATGCGCCCGGGCCTCCGACGCAGATCGCCGTGGAAACGCCGACAATATTGCCGGTACCCACCCGCGAGGCTGTCGATACCATCAGTGCCTGGAAGGAAGAGACGCTTTTCTTGCCGGTATTCTTCGGCGGCTCCCCGACCAGGCGGCAGGACTCTCCGAACAGGCGAAGCTGTACAAATCCGGTTCTTGCGGAGAAATAGATGCCTGCAACAGCCATCACGATCAGCAGAATCGGGAAATACATCACATCGTCAATTGTCTTAAGCAGTTCCAGTATCTTACTTCCCATCACCGTTGCCTCCCATTTTTCTTTTATTTTGCATGATCGCCGAGCGGTTCGTCAAGCAATTCCTCAAAGAGCGGCTCCGGCTGTTCCTTTCTGAATACATTTGAGTTATAATAAGTGAAGATTTGATCAACAGAGGTTCGAATACCCATGAAAAAACACATTTTACTTCTGGCAACCGGCGGAACGATCGCCTCGCAGGAGAGCGGCCAGGGCCTGACGCCTTCCATGGATTCCGAGGCATTGCTTGCCTGTATCCCGCAGGTGCGGGATCTCTGCGATATCTCCGCGCTTCAGCTGATGAACCTGGACAGCACCAACATCACGCCGGAGCACTGGCTCACCATCGCACGCTGCCTCAAGGAGCACTATGATGCATATGACGGCTTCGTGATCACGCACGGGACCGACACGATGGCCTATACGGCCGCGGCCCTGTCTTACCTG
Organism: Lachnospiraceae bacterium; assembly: GCA_017412265.1. Taxonomy (GTDB): domain Bacteria; phylum Bacillota; class Clostridia; order Lachnospirales; family Lachnospiraceae; genus RGIG1588. Next base: position 20,658 of record JAFPYK010000172.1, on the reverse strand, counting down.
ATCCAGGACTCTCCGAAGCCGATCGTGCTGACCGGCGGGCAGAAATCCATCGCGCTTCAGGACACCGACGCAAGACGCAATCTCTATGACAGCTTCCTGTATGCCGCGGATGACAGCTCCTGCGGGGTGCATATCGTATTTAACGGCGAGGTCATCCTGGGAACCCGCGCCAGAAAAGAGCGGACCAAGAGCTACAACGCCTTCAGCAGTGTCGACTATCCGGATACTGCCATCATCCGTGACCGGAAGCTGATCCGGTACTTTGACGAACGTCCCGGGCGGAAGGACCCGGTCTGGTATGACCGGCTTAACACACGCGTCCTGCTTCTGACATTGATTCCGGGGCTGGACCCCGAACCGCTCGAGGGGCTGACCGGCAATTACGACGGGCTGATCCTGCAGACGTTCGGCTCCGGCGGGCTTCCGGGCAGTGACAGCGGACGGTTCGCGGAGATTCTGCGCATGTGGATCTCTTCGGGCAAATCCGTGGTCATGATGACGCAGGTACCTTATGAAGGCAGTGACCTTATGGTCTACCAGGTAGGCCAGAGGATCCTGAAGAACTATCCGGTCATCGAGGCGTCGAATATGACACTCGAGGCCGTGGTGACGAAACTGATGTGGGCGCTGGGCCAGACGGGAGATCCGAAGGAAGTTCGTGATCTGTTCTGCCGGCCGGTCCACCATGACCGGATCGGGTGCTGACAGCAGGAGAGGATGACAGATGAGAAGTATACAAAGTGTATTTAAGATCGGTAACGGGCCCTCCAGTTCTCACACGGTCGGACCTTACCGGGCGGCTGTCCGTTTCAGATCCGAGGTGCCGGATGCAGATAAGATCCGCGTCACGCTCTACGGATCTCTCGCATATACGGGCAAGGGCCACGGTACCGGCAAAGCGATCCGGACCGCGATTCCGGACGCGGAGATCTGTCTGAGCGAGGAATCCGAGGGCCTGCCGCATCCGAACACCATGCTGTTTGAAGCCTGGCGGGATGGGCAGCTGGAACGCGCCGTGCGGTGCTTCAGCATCGGCGGATGCTCGATCCGGTTCGAAGATGAGGATTCGCGCGAAGACATCGAGATCTATCCGGAGGAGAACTTCACGCAGATGATGGATTCCTGCAGGCGCGAGAATCTGAGCCTGACGGAGTTTATCTATCTCCGGGAGGGTGAAGGGCTGCGAGGCATCCTTCACCAGGTCTGGGATGCGATGCAGGTGTCGGTGGAGCGCGGGCTGCGGGCCGAAGGCATCCTGCCAGGCGGCCTGCACCTTGCGCGGAAAGCAAAGCTCCTGTATGAGAAGCGATGCTACAACGAGCCGCCGGAGGTGACCATGAACCGCGTGATTGCGGCCTATGCCTATGCGGCCTGTGAGGAAAATGCGGACGAGCACATCGTGGTGACCGCGCCGACCTGCGGAAGCTGCGGCGTCATTCCGGGCATTTTCTATTATATGCAGCATGACCGGGGATTCCCGGAGGAGGAGATCATCGACGCGCTTGCGGTTGCAGGGCTTCTGGGCAATGTCATCCGCACCAACGCGAGCATCTCGGGCGCGGAGTGCGGCTGTCAGGCGGAGATCGGAAGTGCCTGCTCGATGGCTGCGGGAGCGCTGGCTTCCCTGTACGGCTTAAGCCTGGACCAGATCGAATATGCGGCGGAGATCGCGATGGAGCATAACCTCGGCCTGACCTGCGACCCTGTCGACGGGCTTGTGCAGATTCCCTGCATCGAGCGCAACGCGGTCGCGGCGATGCGTGCGATCAGCTCCGTGAACCTGTCCAGGTTCCTGTATGAGACCCGAAAGATCTCATTTGACGAGGTGATCGGGACCATGTACCAGACCGGGCTTGACCTGAATGAGAAATACCGTGAGACCTCGCACGGCGGGCTTGCTGTGATGTATGAGAGGACGCACGGTCCGGAAGAATCAGAAGAATAACCGGAGCAGACGGACGGACGCATCGTGCCCGGGCCGGCAGATCCGGATTTGGGAGGAAACATATGCATCTGACATTTAAGAAGGAATTTGACGGAGATATGGAGAAGCTGCCGAAGAGGGAAGTGCCGGGCTCTCATCAGTTCAAGGAGTTCGACGACCTGAAAAAGTTAAGCCTCGTCGCGAACGCGCTGGCGATCGGCATCTTTATCGTGCTCATGATCCCCGCTGGCAGGGTCTTCTTATCGCACTTTAACCGGTTCGAGATCGGGCTTGGGAAGCTGCTGATCCTGCTCGTCGCGGAGATTATTGTGATTCCTGTTCACGAGTTTCTGCACGCGACGATGTTCAAAGGTGACGTCCAGTTCTACACCTATCTGAAGAAGGGACTCGCATTTGTCGTAGGAGATGAGTCGATGACAAAGGGGCGCTTCGTGCTCATGTCGCTCCTGCCGAACATCGTCCTGGGCCTCGTGCCTTACATCCTCTTTTTCTTCTTCCCCCAGGAGATTCTGCTGGCAATGTTCGCGGCGGGCAACCTGGCGGCCGGCGCGGGAGATTATATCAATGTCTATCACGCGCTGACGCAGATGCCGAAGGGCAGCCTGACGTATATGAGCGGCATCCATTCGTACTGGTATATGCCCGGAGTAAGCGAAGAGAGCGAATAATTGCATCTGACATCATAAAATAGAAAAGGAGTCGGTGAGTTCCGAAGAACTCATCGGCTCCTTTTCAGGGGAAAGAAGAATTATTTCGCTCTTAACAGGGCAACCGCAACGTCGTTGACGTTGGTTCCGGTCGGACCGGTCATGATCAGGCCGCCGGTCTTCTTCAGGGCGTGATAGGAATCGTTGTCCTGCAGCACGTCGTAGACCTTGAGGCCAAGGGCGCGAAGCTCGGAAGCGGTATCACCGTCGGTGTAGCCGCCGGCCGCATCGGTCGGGCCGTCCGTTCCGTCACTGCCGACACTGAAGACAGCGGTGCCTTCCAGGCCGTCAATCAGGTCTGCCGCCGCAAATGCGAGCTCCTGGTTGCGTCCGCCGAGGCCCTTGCCGGTAATGTTGACGACGGTCTCGCCGCCGGCGATGAAGGCCAGGTTCCTGCCGCTGTTATAGTAGGTGCGGAGCATGGATCCGAGGAAGGATCCTGCCTCTCTTGCGACGCAGACAAGCTGGTCCGTCAGAAGGATGGGCTCGTATCCGAGCTCCTTGCAGACTTCCTCCGCGGCACGGCAGAGCTCACGCACGCTTCCGGTGATCTGTGTCGACACGTTGTTGAGCTCCTTCGGCGTCTCGATGTCCATCAGGCCGAGCGCCTGAGGAGAGAGCTTCAGGCCGTACTTCTGGATGATCGCCAGAGCATCGGGCCGGGTCGTGCTGTCCGGGCAGGCAGGGCCGGATGCAATCATGTCAAGCGGGTCGCCGACGATATCGGACAGGATGACCGCTTCCACATGAGCAGGCGCGCACAGCTGTGCAAAACGTCCGCCCTTCACGCCGGAGAGGCGCTTGCGGATCGTGTTCATCTCGACGATGTTCGCGCCGCAGGCCAGAAGCTGGGAGGTGACGTCCTGCAGTTCCTCCGCGGGGATCAGAGGCTTCTCGAAGAGAGCGCTGCCGCCGCCGGAGAGCAGGAAGAGAACGGTGTCCTCGGGCTTCAGGTCATCGACCAGATCGATCGCTTTCTGGGTCGCGCCAAAGGAATTCTCATCCGGTACGGGATGTCCGGCTTCACAGCAGGTAATCCCCGGGATGGGTGCCAGGACATGATCGTACTTGGTGATGACGATACCGTCGTCAATCCGGTCGCCGAGCACGTCATGTGCAGCCTTGGCCATCTGCCAGCCGGCCTTGCCGACCGCTACCAGGATGACCTTGCCGGGATAGGTCTTGCCCTCCAGGGCGCGTTTTACGGCCTCATCCGGTTTCACTTTGTTAATCGCCGCACGCACAATCTGATCGCAGTCATTTCGCATATTCTGATACATAGTATTCAATTCCTTTCGAGCAGGTTTTTGTTATTTCAAGTATAATCCAACAGATAGATGAAATCAAGAATTCTTCATGGAATCTTTCATGGGAAAGACTGGACGAAACCGGCACTTTGAGCGATAATAGCAATATCTGGACACAGAAAGGGAGTCAGTTATGAAAAAAGAGATTACGATGTCGGACCTTGCGGTATTTGATCATGCATTTGCAGGGAAACACGCCAACCTTGTCGCCATGAACGCGGTCACCTCTTCCGGTGTGAACCAGGCCGCGAAGAATGTGTATGCGCCGAGGAACAACCACAACGCTTTCTCCGTGGAAGTGGATGCGGGCAAGGTGTGCAACCAGAAGCAGTCCGGCAGGTGCTGGATGTTCGCGTCCTACAATGTGATGCGGCTTCAGGTGATGGAGAAGCTCAACCTTGAGGATTTTGAGCTCAGCCAGAGCTATCCGCTGTTCTGGGATAAACTGGAGAAGTCGAATTATTTCCTGGAGAATATGATCGCAACCATCGACGAGCCGGTTGACGGGCGCGTTGTATCCTATCTGCTTCGGGATCCGATCGGCGACGGCGGCCAGTGGGATATGTTCCGCAGCCTGACCGCGAAGTACGGCGTCGTTCCGAAGGACGTGATGCCGGAGACGGCCGTCTCGTCCATGACCCGTGAGATGAACAGCTATCTGACCAAGAAGCTGAGAGAATATGCCTCGGTGCTTCGCCGCAGACACGAGAGCGGAGAGGGCGTGGAGGAGCTTCGCGCCGCGAAGGATGAGATGATGAAGACCATCTACCGGATTCTCTGCATCTGCCTGGGACAGCCTCCGATGCGTTTCACCTGGGAGACCCGCGACAAGGATAACAACTTCGTTCGCGTCTCCGGGATCACTCCTCAGGAATTCTTCGAGCAGTACGTCGGCTGGGATCTGGATGATTATGTGACGGTCATCAATGCCCCGACCGCGGACAAGCCCTTCGGCAAGACGTATACGGTCCAGTATCTGGGCAATGTTGCCGGTGGGCGCTATCCGGTGAAGTACCTGAATCTTCACATGGACGAGCTGCGTGATATCACCATCCGCATGCTCAAGGACAATCATCCGGTCTGGTTCGGCAGCGACGTCGGGCAGTTCTCTGACCGCAAGGGCGGCTATCTGACCATGGATGCGCTGCAGCCCGGGCTTCTGTTCGATACAGTCTTCGGTATGACCAAGGCGGACAGGCTCAACTACGGTGACAGCATGATGACGCACGCGATGGTGATCACCGGAGTGGACCTCGATGAAGAAGGGCGTGCGATCCGCTGGAAAGTGGAGAACAGCTGGGGCGACGAAGTCGGCCACAAGGGCTATTTCATTATGGATGACGCGTGGTTCGGAGAGTTCTCTTACCAGATCCTTCTGCACCGCAGATATCTCACGAAGGAGCAGGCCGAAGCATTTGACCAGGAGCCGGTAGTCTTAAAGCCCTGGGATCCGATGGGAAGCCTTGCCTTATAACACGGGACGGGACCGAAAGCCCGCGAAGCAGTTTCTTCTGCTTCAGATCGAGAGGATAACATGATTGACATGGAATGGATCCGGCAGATCCAGGTAATCGTCGAGGAAGGCACGAACCGGTTCACGATGAGCCGCGGGAGCTTTGTCTATAAGCAGAAGACGAACAAACGATGCCCGCTGATACTTAGTGCGGAAGAATCCGGCGAAACCTCTGCCAGACTGTATTATTCCGATCCGTCCGGCACTGTCTGCACACTGGATTTCACCAGTGAGGGCGACGGTATGTACCGGATTGCACTTTCTGTCACCCCGGAGAAGAAGTTCCTTCGCTACACACTGGTGCTTCCCTCTGACGCGTCGGAGCGTTTCTACGGGTGCGGCGAGACTTACTCGAAGTTCAATCTCAAGGGCGAAAAGGTCCGCATCTGGGTGGCAGAGCACCAGAATGCCAGCCGGATCAGCAAGAAGATCATCCGCGGCAAGATCTTCGGCCCGCAGCCGAAGCATATTCTTCCCTTCGGGGAATATGAGTCCTACTATGTACAGCCGACCTATGTCTCTTCGAAGAGATATTTTATCCACGCGGATGTGACGTCCTACTGTGAGTTTGATTTCCGCAAGGAGAATACGACGGCCCTGATGTTCAATGAGGAGCCTGTGCTTCACATCGGGCACGCGGAGAGCTTCCCGGAGCTTTCGAGGAAGCTCGCCGGGGTCCTCGGCACTCCGAAGGACCTGCCGGACTGGATCTTCGACGGCGCGATTCTGGCAGTACAGGAAGGCACCGCGCGGATTGAGGAGAAGATTGCCCGCGCACGTGAAGCAGGCGTCCCGATCTGCGGCATCTGGTCTCAGGACTGGTGCGGCTGCAGCCGTACGGGCTTCGGCTATCAGGTAATGTGGAGCTGGAAATGGGACGAGGAGCTCTATCCCGGGCTGGATGAGAAGATCGCAGAGTGGAAGGAAGAGGGCATCCGTTTCCTCGGGTACATCAATCCTTTCATGGCCCTGGAAAGCGACCTCTACCGCGAGGCTTCGCAGAAGGGATACTGTGTCAGAGACCGGGAGGGTAAGGATTATCTGGTCAAGATCACGACCTTCCCTGCCGCGATGATCGATTTCACGAACCCGGACGCCTACCGGTGGTACAAGGAAGTCATCAAGACGAATATGATCGGCTTGGGGCTCTCCGGCTGGATGGCGGATTTCGGCGAATATCTGCCGGTGGACTGTGTGCTCTATGACGGATCCGACCCTTATCAGGTCCATAACGAGTGGCCGGCCATTTGGGCGAAATGCAACCGCGAGGCAGTGGAAGAGTGCGGCAAGGCCGGAGAGATCTTCTTCTTCACGCGGGCCGGATTCACGGACACGATCCGCCAGTCGGTCATGATGTGGACCGGTGACCAGCATGTAGACTGGTCCCTGGATGACGGGCTTGCGGCGGTGATCCCTGCCACGCTGTCTCTCGGGCTCAGCGGCTATCCGTATGCGCATTCCGATGTAGGCGGCTATACGACCATGTTCCAGATGAAGCGAAGTGAAGAGCTGCTGCAGCGCTGGGAGGAGATGAATGCATTTTCACCGGTGTTCCGCACGCACGAGGGCAACCAGCCGATGAACAATGTCCAGTTTGATGACAGCCCGGCCCTCTTAACTCAGCTCAGCCGGATGGCCCGCGCGCACCGGAACCTGAAGCATTATCTGAAGGACTGCATCCGTGAGGCGCAGGAAGACGGTATCCCGGTCATGCGTCCGCTGTTCTATCACTATGACGAGGAGCCGGCTTACGATGAGATGTTTGAATATCTCCTCGGGCGCGACCTGCTGGTCGCTCCGGTGATCGAAGAAAAGGCCGTCTACCGCGAGGTCTATCTGCCGGAGGATCAGTGGATTCACCTGTATACAGGAGATTCATACGACGGAGGACGCCACAGCGTCTTTGCCCCGATCGGCAGGCCGCCCGTATTTGTCCGCAAGGACTCACCGTACGCGGACGAACTCATCCAGGCGGTTCGTGAATGATGATATGAGTATGATAAAAGCCCCGAATTCCGGTGTTTCTGCCGGAATTTGGGGCTTTCTTACTGATGTGAGGTATTATTTCGCGCCACGTTTCTCCCTCGTCGAGCGCCGCAGGAAGAAGAGCAGGATCAGATAGTAAACCGCGGCAATTCCCAGTGTGACGAAGCACAGGGTATTGGATTTGGACGCGAGGCTTACCAGGACCAGAACCGGAGCTCCTAAAATGATGCCGAAGGAGCTGCCGCTCACCAGGTTGCCGGCAGCCGGGGTCTTCAGTTCCGGGTCAATCTCGCGCAGAAGCAGGACGCCGGAGCTGATCGTTCCGGTCATCATGCCGAACATGGAGATCAGGCCTTCGTAGTAGTAGCCGGGATAGACCATCTTGCAGACCATGCGAAGATGCAGCCAGGTGAATACCGATCCGGCGATTACCAGGAGAATGAAGGGGAGCCACAGGCCGTGAATATCCTCCGGGTTGATGGAGGCGATACCTGCAACTATCATCACGTCGAAGAAGAATCCCGAAATGCGGTTGAGCAGATAATTGTTCTGGTACTGCCGCACAAACAGTCCGGTGCGTCGTCCTGCGGCCAGGCAGAGGCGGGTCAGGATCGCAAGTGCGGATCCGATGATGAAGTTAAAGCCCCAGATCAGAGGATTCAGGGTTGCCGCCAGGCCGGGTGAGATCGCTGCCAGGCCGGAGGTGATCCCCCAGGCGACAAGGAAGGTCATCAGATAGACGATCATCACAAGCGCGCTCTGAATCGAGAGACGGTCGATCGAATCGGAAACCGGGAGCTCATCCGTGCTCTGGAAGAAGGAGGTATCCGGCTCTTTTTCCACAGCCGTTCGGCCAAGGGCCTCGCGCCTACCCGGATGCTTCGTCAGGACATTTAACATGATCACGCCCACGATGCATGCGACCAGATAGCCTGCGGCGGCGATGGCAAGTCCGAAACTTCGCCCTCCGGCAAAGCCCAGCGCCTCATAAGACGAGCCGACGTTGTTCGCCTGGCCGGGGCCCTGTCCGAAGCCCATCGGAAGCAGAAGGCCGGAGGCACGGAAGAGATCCGGCATCACCGTCAGTCCGAGCAGAATCGTGATGATCAGGCCGCTCACGCCCTGGACCATGTAAGAGCTTACGATGACCGCGCCGGACTTCAGCCCGACCGCCTTGCCGCTCTCTGTCGCCTGCCCCTCCGGGACACGCAGGCTCATCGCGATGAATCCAAGTGCGATCCCGTGATATACCAGGATCTCCATGATGCCCGCGTCCACCGTAACCAGGCCGCACAGCTTCGCGATCAGGAGCAGGAAGCCTGCCAGGACCGCAACCGGCATCATGCTCTTCTTGATGAATCGGAGCTTGCTGCGAAGAAGATGCGCGATTAATATCGCCACGGCGATCATGCCGAGCTGAATGATGATGTTCCACAAACTGCTGTTTGCTGCTGAGTAATCCATAGTTTCCTCACTTTATTGTTCTGATGCTTCGGAGTGGGAGAGGTGCAGGTACGCGAGATATTTGCGCACATTGCCTCCCTTTTTCATCCGTACTTCATAATAATGCCTCTTGCCGGAAAATACAAGAATCCGGTTTTTGATGATGGCCATATCGGAGATTTCCTTCTCCGCGAGCTGTTCGCCCGCGACCTCCAGGAAGTCCGGATGCTGCACGACGGATGTGCGGCATTTCTTCGACGAACCGTCCTCCTCGATACAGGTGAACTCAACATCCGCATCGGAAAAGAGCGGATCACCGGCTCTCTTCACTGCTTCCTCCAGCGCCTCGGACTGCCAGTGATCCCAGGAAGCTACATCGGCAAATGGCTCGGCCGGCGTGAACTTCCCGTCAAAACTGACCTTCCAGCTCGCACCGCATGAGCAGAAGAGCGTATCCTTACGGCTCCTGAGCCCGGAAAACTTCCCGCAGGAGGGGCAGAGGAAGAGAGAACTCTCCAGACATTCCGCCGGCCTTCCGGTACGGTAGACAACAGGCTCTTCCTGCTGCCTGGTCCAGGCGTTCTCATAGAGATCCCGGTTGATCACCTGAGTGATCTCATCCGGCTTCATGCCTTTTAACTGTTCCGGTGTATAGATGTGAACGATCCGTCCGTGCATCCTGCCTCTGCGCTGCCTCTTGCCCCAGCGCGGGAAGGAAAAGTACCCGCCTTCCAGGCGATAGGTGACCAGAGCCGCTCCGCATCGCTTCGCCAGTTTCCCGGTCGCGGGAAAGACCGGCTGCGTCTCGCCGTCCCAGGTGCAGTCCCCCTCCGCGAAAAGCACGATTGAATGGCCTTGTGAGAGATGACGCATGCAGTCCATCACGGTCGCGGCAGCCGAACCTGCCTTCTTGCGGGCAATCGGCCCCAGCAGCCACAGCAGGATCTTAGAGATGATCCCCTGCCGGAAGATATGCTCGCTTGCCACAAAGTAAGCCTGATGCTTTCGAAGGCTCATCGCAAGAAGAAGCGGATCCCAGTTGGTCACGTGATTGCTGATCAGGAGGCAGGGTCCGTCATAATTCAGTTCATCGCACGTAAAGCGAAACCGCCGGCATAACGGGCGGTGCACCAGGTGCCACAGCACCTTCCATATCTTCTGATGTCTCGTATATTCGTCCATAGAACGTCCCCCTGTTTGATACAACTAATGTACCATTGAGCCGGGGGCTTTTCAAGAACTTTACATTCAATCTTCCAAACCGGAGCCAAATCGTGTACAATAAAAGGACATACTGAAAGAAAGGCAAAGGCCTTCCGGGTTCACCGTTGACGGAAGGCTGAATCAATTATGGAACGGGAAAAAACCATCATTCGGACCAGTCTGATCGGTATCGGTGTAAACGTCCTTCTCGCCGCCTTTAAGGCTGTCATGGGACTGTTATCACACTCGGTCGCGATCGTTCTGGACGCTGTCAATAACTTAAGCGATGCTCTGTCTTCCCTGGTCACGATCATCGGCGCGAAGCTGGCCGGCAAAGAGCCGGACAAGAAGCATCCGCTCGGCTACGGAAGAATCGAATATCTGACGGCCATCGTGATCGCGGTGCTCATTCTCTATGCCGGTGTCACTTCCCTGGTGGAATCCGTGAAGAAGATCATCCACCCGGATGTGCCGGATTATTCCACGGTTACACTGGTCATCGTCGCCGCTGCGGTTGTCACGAAGCTTCTGCTCGGACGTTTTGTGAAAAAAGCAGGTGAGAAGACCCGTTCGGAAGCGCTCATAGCCTCCGGGACCGACGCTTCATTTGACGCGGTCATCTCCGCATCCACGCTGGTTGCGGCCTTTATCTTCCTGAAGTTCGGGCTATCGCTGGAGGCTTATCTGGGCATCATCATCTCCCTGGTCATCATCAAGGCCGGCCTGGAGCAGCTGCGGGATACCATCAGCGAGATTCTGGGAGAGCGCATCGACGCGGATCTCTCCCGCAATGTCAAGGAGACCATCCTGGGCTTCCCGGGCGTGCACGGTGCTTATGACCTGATCATACACACCTACGGCCCTCAGCTGCTGATCGGTTCGGTTCACATCTCGGTAGACGATACGATCACCGCGAGAGAGCTCGACCGGCTCGAGCACGCGATCTCCAGGAAAGTGGCAGAAGAGCACCAGGTCATCCTGACCGGCATCTCGGTCTATGCATATAATACGAGCGACCCGGAGATGCGTGATATCGAAGACGGGATTCTGCATATTCTGTCCGGTTATCCGGATGTGCTCCAGATGCACGGCTTCCATGCAGAAAAGTCACTGAAGCAGATTCATTTTGATATCATAATCAGTTTTGACGCCAAAAACCGGCAGGAATTGTATCAGGAGATCTGCGAGAGAATCCAGCATCAATATCCTGCTTATAAGATCTCCATCGATCTTGATTCTGACATCTCGGATTGACAGGCGGCAGCCTGCCTCACGAAGGTTTTATGAGAGGAGGGCAGATATGATCGCATATCTGAGAGAATTTCATCTCGGATCCATCGCCGTCCGCATGGTCCTTGCCATGGTCTGCGGCGCAGCGATCGGATACGGAAGGACACAGAAGGAACGTTCTGCCGGTTTCCGGACCTATACCCTGATCTGTATGGGTGCCGCGATGGCGGCCATCACTGCCTTATACGAATTTGAGATGCTGCAGACACAGTGGGCGGAGGCGGTGGCTGTCGTCGGATCGAAGTTCGACGCTTCCCGTCTCGCCGCGGGCGTGATCTCCGGCATCGGCTTCCTGGGCGCCGGAATCATCATCAAGGGCTCCCACCAGCAGGTGAAGGGCCTGACCACCGCGACCGGTTTATTCACGACTGTATGTCTCGGAATGGCTGCCGGCTTCGGCTTCTACGAGCTTGTGATATCAACGCTCATCATCATCGTCCTGATCTTAAATGTCATGTCTCCTCTGGAGGCCGCCTTTAAGCGGAGACTGCGCAACATCACTCTGAATGTGGAATTCGAGTCCGTGGACAATATCGCGGATATCTCGGCGGTGATCGCTGAGCAGAGAGCTTCCATCTATGACATCGATATCGAGCGGACGACGGCGAAGGGTGATAAGTACTGTTCAGCCATATTTATCCTGCAGATGGCACGGGGCAACAGTTCTCATTCGGCCATGCTTTCATCGGTCGCGGAACTGCCGTATGTGCATTCTGTGCAGGAACTGATCGCGTAAAGGAGGCCAAGACTATGCTCCAGATTCTTAATCCAGTCCGTAACCTGAATGGTATCGGCGTATTTCTCCGGATGTTCCTGGCCTGCCTTTCCGGCACGCTGATCGGCCTCGAACGCTCAGCAAAGAACCGTCCCGCGGGGTTCCGCACCCATATCCTGGTCTGTATCGGCGGAGCGATGGCTTCCATGATCAGCCTGTATGTCTATCTGGACCTGCATCTTCCGGCGGATATCTCCCGAATCGGCGCGTCCGTCGTATCCGGACTCGGCTTCATCGGCGCCGGCACCATCATCATCACCAAGAAGAAGACCATCAAGGGCCTTACGACCGCGGCGGGCCTCTGGGCCTGCGGCATTCTGGGCCTCGCGATCGGAGCCGGCTATTATGAGCTGGGGATCCTTGGCACGCTCATGATTCTGTTCGTCGAGACGGTGCTCGCCCATGTCGGGCGTTACATCCAGTCCAGTCCGGAATTTATCCTGGAGATGAATTATAACGAGAAAAACTCTCTGGACGACGTCATGCGCCTGATCAAAGACCACCACATGTCGGTCATCAATCTGCAGATCGAGAGCGTCGAGGCAGAGGGAGAGAAGTCCTATGACGCGGTGATCCATGTGCGCGGCAAGATGAAGGGCAAAGAACTTGTCAGCAAGATCCACCAGATGAACGGAATCTCCTCGGTGGAGCTGCGATAAGAACTGATTCCAAACGGAGGAAATGTATGAGAAAATCCGTGCTTTTATGTGGCTTTCCCGAAGCAGAACTTCGGGAGCTTCGCGCAGTCTGCGCGCTGCAGGGGTGCCGATGCATCCCTGTCCCTTCCGGTCACGGGGCACTGACCGTCCTTCAGACGCTGAACGGAGAGAAGCTTGCAGGTAATCCGTCCGAAGAGGAGGTCTCGCGTCTGCTTGTGATGGCAGGCTTTACCAGAGGAGACCTGGATTCCTTCCTTCTCGCCCTTCGCCGCGGCAGTCTGTCTCCCATCCCCTATAAGGCCATGCTGACCGAAACCAACAAGGACTGGCCACTTGCACAGCTTTATCGGGAAATCATGCGTGAACACGAGGCGATGCAGAGGCAAAAACCGGACAGGGCTTGATTTCTCTTGCATCTGCGTTTATAATCTATCATGATTTTATTCAAAGGAGAGCATCATCATGAGCATCATCGAGTTTGACCAGAACAGACCTCTTGACATCATTCCCCTCGGGCGTGTCACTGTCGACTTAAATCCGGGAAGAGACGAGTATTACCGTTCTACCGCTGACAACACGTATTTTAAGAAATACCTCGGCGGTTCGCCTGCGAATATCGCAGTCGGTGTCTCCCGCCTCGGCTGCAAATCCGGTTTTATCGGCAAGATTTCTTCCGATCAGTTCGGCGACTATATCGATCGTTTCTTCGAGCGCGAGGGCATTGAGCGTTCTCATCTGACCCGTGCACCCAAGGGCTATAATACCGGCCTGACCTTTACCGAGGTCCTCTCTGAGACGCAGTCCAGCATCATGATGTACCGCAAGGAGGTCGCAGATCTCCAGCTGTCAGTCGACGATGTGGACGAAGAGTACATCGCTTCCGCGAAGGTGCTCCTGATCTCCGGTACCTCCCTGTGCCAGAGCCCTTCCAGAGAAGCGGCCCTGAAGGCTCTTCAGATCGCAAAGCGCGTGAATACCGTCGTGATCTTCGATATCGACTTCCGCAACCACATCTGGAAGAATGATTCCGAGATCGCTCTGTATTATTCCATCGTCGCGAAGGAAGCGGATATGATCATCGGTTCCCGCGAGGAGTTCACCCTGACGGAGAAGTTCGTGCTTCCGGGTAATGAGGATGACTCGGTCAGCTGCAAGTACTGGTTCGAGCAGGGAGCAAAGGTCGTGATCATCAAGCACGGCAAGAATGGCTCCTTCGGCTATCTCTGCAACGGTGAAGCCTATGAAGTCCATGCTTTCCCTGTCAAGATGCTCAAGGGCTTCGGCGGCGGCGACGGATATGCCAGCGCTTTCTTTGCCGGCCTCTTCAAGGGACTTCCGTTCAAGAAGTGCTTAAGCCTCGGTTCCGCGTGCGCTGCCATGCAGGTCGCCTCGGAATCCTGTGCAGACGCGGCTCCTGACTGGGAGGCGCTGACCGCGTTCGAGGCTGCAGAGATCGAGAAATACGGAGAGCAGGTCTTCGCTTTATAAGACTCGCGTGATATCAGACACATGTACAAGGCCACCTCTGAGGGTGGTCTTGTTTGTGTCAGGAGAGCATTTCCGCGCACATAGGCACCGGATTCCGAACGGTATTCTTTTCCTGTGGAAATCATCGGGCAGATGGGATATAATAAGAGCGGATCATGTAGAGAATGACAGATCTCAGAAAAATCAACGGAGACCTAGATGGATAAGCAAGTAATATTTCGAAATGCGGCCTTCGGCGGATATCAGAAGCAGGAGGTCGATGAGTACCTGAGCAAGGTGACAGAAGATCTGGCGCGCAAGGACCGGTCGCTGGCCGAGCGTGAAGAGACTCTCGCTTCGCAGGCCGAGGAGCTGCTCACCGTGAAGCAGTATCTCTTTGAGGCGCAGAAGCGGCAGAGCTATCTGGAGGAGAATTATTCCCGCACCTGGTCGGCCGCGCAGAACCGGATTGCCAGCCTGGGGGATGAAAACAAGCGGCTGGGAGAACAGCTGGAGGCTCTGAAGAAGGAGCTCGAGGAGAACCGTCTGCAGAAGCAGGAACTGGAGAAGGCCTGGAAGGACCGTGAAGCGGTCCTGAAGGAGGCCGAGGACCAGCTGTTAGAGGAGGCAAAGCGCCTGAGCGAGAAGGAAGAGGAGCTTGCCGGCAAGGAAGCACGGATTTCAGAGGAAGTGAGCCTGCTGGAGGATGCCTCCGGCCAGATCGAGGAGCGCAAGGCCGCCTTTGAGAAGGAGACCGAGAGACGCCTCGCGGAATTCGCCGAGCAGAAGCAGCAGGCGGAGCGTGAGCTGATCGAGGCGCAGGGCAAGGCAGAGAAGATTGTCTGCCAGGCAAGAGAGGAAGCCGAGGAGCTTCGCATGTCCGCGAAGAAGGATGCCGAGCGGCTGCGCGAGGACGCGAAGGCCGGTGCGGCAGAGGCCTCAACCGTAGACCGGAGCCAGGCAGACCGCATCAATGAACAGGCACGGATCCGTGCGGAGCAGGTTCTTAAGGAAGCCAGGGAACAGGCAGAAGCGATCGTCCGCGACGCGAACCAGGAGGTCGATGAACTGCGGGCCAAAGCCTGGAAGGACTATCAGGCAGGCACGCTGGCCGCGCCTGCGGCGGAGGAATCGAACGTCTCCGTGACGGAACAGGCTTCGGAACAGTCGGCGCCTTCTGCGCCTTCGAACACGGCAGCTTCGAATGCTCTCGACCGCATCGCCAGAGCCGTACGTGTTCTTCGCGGAATCGAGCAATAAGGGGGAATCATCATGGACTTAAAGCAACTGATTCAGAGTGCAGGCAACGCCGATAAGGACGTGTTCCTGCAGTTTAAGAAGGAATATTTTGATTCGGTCCGCTCCGTTGCGTCCGAAGTGCTGCGTGAAGAGGAAGAGGCGGAGCTTTCCGCGGACCTGACTCTTCGCAACGCGTACAAGCTTCTCGGCAACGGGGTCAACCCCTCGGTTCTGGAGCCCTGGCTTCTGTGGCTGGCCAGAGAGGACGCACTGGAGATCCTGAATCACCGCCGTTCCCTGATCCGCCAGGAGATGATGTTGAAGTCCGGCAACCTGCTGGATCTCTACGATTCTTCGAATTCCAGCCTGCTCTTTGCCAATCCGGAGGACTGGCGGCTGCTGGGAGAACCGGAAGAGGACGATGATCTGGATGATCTGGGCCTTCTTCCCGAGGATCACCCGGAAGAAGCGAAGGCCGCACCCGAGGATGCTCCTGTCACGGAGCCGGGAGATGCGCCCGCGGAAGAACCTGCCGGTGAGAAGACGCGTTTCGCGGAGGATGCTCCGGCGGACGAGGAAGCTTCGGACGAGCCTTCCGAGGAGGAGCCCGAAGAAGAGACTCCGGAAGATGAGTTCCTTCCGGAGGATGAAGAGGAAGATGAGGAAGACGATGATCCCGGCCATGTGCGGGAATTCGTCGATGACGATGATTTTGAAGATGACGACCAGCCGAAGAAGCATCGCGCAGGTTCGGTCATCTTAAAGATCCTGGAGGTGATCCTGGTGCTGCTCCTGTTATGGAACATCTGTGGATTCCTCCGCTCGAATGTGGCATTGCCTTTTGAGCTTCCGGATCTGGGTTACGGGTGGTTCGACGAACATATCTATCCGCTGTTCGGTTCCTCGATCCTGCCCCTTCCCTTTGGCCTGTTCTGATCCGGCGGCATGGCCGGTTCCGAACCTGTCCCCGGGATGATGCGCGGATGATATCACTGAGTGTTTCATCCCTGACGTCACCTATGAACATCGCACACATACAGTGCCCGTCTCGGGCACTGTATTTTTCAGAAAGCAGCAGAACATGGAAGATAAGTCACTCGCAGTGGTTACCCTGAAGAAGGGAGAAGGCCGTCTTCTGAAAAACGGCGGGCTCTGGATCTACGATAATGAAATCGCCTCTGTCATGGGCAGCTTTGAGGACGGAGATATCGTCCTCGTTCGGGATTTTGACGGCTACGGCCTGGGGCGCGGCTTCATCAACCGCCGGTCCAAGATCCGGATCCGAATGATGACGAGGAACCCGGACCAGGAGATCGATCACGAATTCTTAAGAGAGCGCGTGAAAGCTGCCTGGGAATACCGCAAGCACACGGTGGATACCGCGAGCTGCCGCCTGATCTTCGGTGAGGCAGACGGATTCCCCGGGCTCGTGGTGGACAAGTTTGAAGATGTCCTCGTCACAGAATCGCTCGCTCTCGGCATCGACCGCAGAAAAGAAGAGATTCTCTCGCTCGTGCGTGAAATCCTCTCAGAAGACGGGATCGAGATCCGCGGTATCTATGAGCGCAGCGACGCCAAGGTACGGGAGCAGGAGGGCCTGCCCCGCGTCAAGGGCTTCTTGAGCGAGCCATTTGACACCAAGGTGCCGATCGTGGAAAACGGTGTCCGCTACCTGGTGGATGTGAAGGACGGCCAGAAGACCGGTTTCTTCCTGGACCAGAAGTACAACCGGCTCGCGATCCAGCGCCTCTGCAGGGATGCGAGGGTCCTCGACTGCTTCACGCATACCGGCTCATTTGCGCTGAATGCGGGCATCGCGGGTGCGCGTGAAGTCCTCGGTGTGGACGCTTCGGAGGTTGCCCTGGCCCAGGCCCGTGAGAATGCCGAACTGAACGGTCTGTCGGACCGTGTCCGATTCGAGCAGGCGGACGTTCTGGAGTTCCTGCCGGAATGTGAGCGAAGGGGAGATCTCTACGACGTGATCATCCTGGATCCGCCGGCATTTGCCAAGACCCGAAGCTCGGTCAAGCCTGCCATCCGCGGCTACCGGGACATCAACCTCCGGGCCATGAAGCTTCTGCGCGACGGCGGATATCTCGCGACCTGCTCCTGCTCGCATTTTATGACGCCGGAGCTTCTCGCCTCGACTATCGCGCAGGCGGCGGCCGCGGCACACGTGCGTCTGCGCCAGGTCGAATTCCGCACACAGGCCCCGGATCACCCGATCCTCTGGGGACACCGCTATGACAGTGAAGAAAACAGCTACTACCTGAAGTTCTATATCTTCCAGGTGGTCAGGGAACGATAATACAGGAGAACAGCCATGACACTCGACGAACTTCGCCTTCAGATGGTCAGAGCCATCAAGGCGGGAGACAAGCAGAAGCAGTCGGTTCTGCAGGACCTGATTCTGGCGGTCAAGAAGGCGGATCTGCCGGCCGATGAAGTGCTGGCAAATGCACTGAAGAAGAGCAGGGAGCTGCTGATGGTCTGTACCGCGGGAAGAGAGGATCTCCGGCAGCAGCTGGAAGGCCAGATTAAGATTCTTGAGGAGCTTGCAGGAGAAGAATCCGACACGGAAAGGGAAGGACAGAAGCATGACACAGACATGGAATGAATGGGTATTTGACGTCAACGGTTTTCCGATCACGGCCAGATATACGCAGGAGAACATCAATGAGATCTTCCGGCCTTTTCTTAAGAAGCTGACCGAGATGCAAAAGGCCTCCGGGAGACGCCTCATCGTCTTTCTGGCGGCTCCGCCTGCCACAGGCAAATCGACTCTGGTCAATTTCCTGTCCTGGTATTCTGCCAATGACCCGGAACTGACGGACGTGCAGTCGGTCGGCCTCGACGGCTTCCATTACCACCAGGATTATATCCTGACTCACGACGCGGTCCAGCCGGACGGCTCGGTCCTGCCGATGAAGAAGGTGAAGGGCAGCCCAGAGACCTACGATGTCGCGCATTTTATCGACAAGGCCAGGGAGCTGAGAGAGGAGTCCCATGTGACGCTCTGGCCCGAGTACTCCAGAAAGCTGCACGATGTGATCGAAGATCAGATCCCGGTCACCGGCAAGATCGTCCTGGTGGAGGGCAACTGGCTGCTCTTTCAGGACGAGCGCTGGGGACACGTGCGTGACCTTGCGGACTACACGGTATTCATCAGCGCCAAGGAGGAATCCCTGCGCGGCCGCCTGATTGAGCGCAAGATGAAGGGCGGCCTGACGAGAGAAGAGGCAGAGGATTTCTACCGCACCGGAGACGGCGTCAACGTGCGCCGGACGCTTGCCGGCAGCAGTGACGGTGACCTGACGCTTCTGCTCGACAGTGAAGGCGTCTTTCACCGAAAAAAGGCTTGACAGCCGAAGCAGTGTCGGGCATAATGGCGCTTAGCAAATCATTTTGCTTTATCATGAGAAAGGCATTGAAGGGAAGAAGTAGATTCCGTACCGTTCCGACAGAGAGCAGCCGGCTGTTGAGAGGCGCAGGAGATGGCGGAAGCGAATACATCCCGGAGCTGCGCACCGAAATTATCGAGAGTAGGCTGCGACGGAAGCAGCGTCCCGTTATGACGCAGAGTATCAACAATTGTTCGTACTTGCTGAGGCGGTTTTGTGTGAGCAGACCGCGAATTTAGGTGGTATCACGGCAGCGCCGTCCTATGTGGATGCGCTGCTTTTTTCATTCTGATTGAGCTGCCGCGCATGCGCCGAACAACATCAAGGAGGAGAGGACATGACACTTTGGGAGGAACTCGAGGCCCGCGGGCTAATCGCCCAGACGACCGACGAGGAGGAAATCAAGGAACTCGTGAACAACGGTAAAGCCACGTTCTATATTGGCTTTGACCCTACGGCAGACAGCCTGCATGTAGGTCATTTTATGGCTCTGTGCCTGATGAAGCGGCTGCAGATGGCCGGCAACCGGCCGATCGCGCTTCTGGGCGGCGGCACCGGCATGATCGGTGACCCTTCCGGACGTACCGACATGCGCCAGATGATGACCAAGGAGACCATCGCGCACAACATCGAATGCTTCAAGAAGCAGATGAGCCGTTTTATCGATTTCTCGGACGGCAAGGCCCTGATGGTCAACAACGCCGACTGGCTTCTGGATCTGAATTATGTCGATGTTCTTCGGGAGATCGGCCCTCATTTCACTGTCAACCGCATGCTTGCGGCCGAGTGCTACAAGCAGAGATGGGAGAGAGGCTTAAGCTTCCTGGAGTTCAACTACATGATCATGCAGGCCTATGACTTCTATGAGCTGTTCCAGAAGTATCACTGCAACATGGAGTTCGGCGGAGATGACCAGTGGAGCAATATGCTGGCAGGCACCGAGCTGATCCGGCGCAAGCTGGGCAAGGATGCCTACGCGATGACCATCAACCTTCTCCTGAACTCCGAAGGCAAGAAGATGGGCAAGACCATGTCCGGCGCTGTCTGGCTGGATCCCAACAAGACTTCGCCTTTCGAGTTCTATCAGTACTGGAGAAATATCGCAGACGCCGATGTCTTAAAGTGCATCCGTATGCTGACCTTCCTTCCTCTCGAGGAGATTGAGAAGATGGATTCGTGGGAGGGCAGCCAGCTCAACACCGCCAAGGAGATCCTTGCGTATGAGCTGACGAAGCTGGTCCACGGTGAGGAGGAGGCGGAGAAGGCCCAGGCGGCCGCCAGGGCGCTGTTCGCCTCCGGCAACGCTGCCGATATGCCTGCGTTCGAGCTGAAGGAAGAAGATTTTGAGGACGGATCCGTCGATATCATCTCCCTTCTGGTGAAGTCCGGTCTCGTCGGAACCCGTTCCGAGGGCCGCCGGGCCGTGGAGCAGGGCGGCGTCGCGGTCGATGGCGAGAAATGTGCGGATTTCCGCGCGGTCTTCTCGAAGGATGACCTGGCAGGTGACGGAAAGGTCTTCCGCAGAGGCAAGAAGAACTTCCGCCGGATTTATCTCGGATAAGCGATGCTCCGGCAGATGAAAAAGCAGGATTATCTGCTCATCGCGGGCATCCTGCTGGCGGCGCTTCTCGTTTTCCT
This sequence comes from Lachnospiraceae bacterium, assembly GCA_017412265.1. Taxonomy (GTDB): domain Bacteria; phylum Bacillota; class Clostridia; order Lachnospirales; family Lachnospiraceae; genus RGIG1588. Next base: position 85 of record JAFPYK010000172.1, on the reverse strand, counting down.
TTTCTTCGGGCGGAAGGCCTCCGGGAAAGCCGGGGCTGTGCGCGTACAGATCGGAGACGAGGTATATGCGGTCTATCCCCTGGAT
>JAFPYK010000171.1 GCA_017412265.1 Lachnospiraceae bacterium | reverse complement strand
GCGGGGCCGCAACTGCGGCCCCGCAACTGTCTGGGGCGGAAGTGAAAGTGTGGAGAAATGAACCGAAGAAAAGGAATCATTTTGATATCAGTGCTTGCGGCAGTACTCTTATTTCTGGTGGTTGTGAAACCGTTCGGAGCGAGAAGCGGGAAAAGCCAGAACAGTGAAAAAGGGAAATATTACGAGCTGAAAGACGAGATGAAGGTGGGATTTTCGACGCCTGCGGATGTGTGTTTTGTGCGTGATGATGACGGCAGCGTCCCGGATGAAGAGATGGATCAGCTGATCGAACTGTTTGGACATCATAAGCTCGGCATCAAACAGGGCGTCTGTTCGGCAGGAGACAGGAAGGGGAAAAAGCTTCTGGTTCTCTATGATGCCGAGGGGGGCGCGAGCGAGGTGGTCTTGGAACTCGATGACTCCTATGATATCTCGAAGCACCCCAATGACCAGGGGATTGCAGATGTGGAGGAAGATACCTGCAGTTACAGGCTATTCCCGATCAAGGCAATTTTGAGTATCATAGATCTGAGATAAAACGAGACAAGCTTCTTTCCACTGCTTGTGATGACAGAAAGCAGAAATAATTGATTTCCAGGGAGGATATCCGGCGATGACCACCGGATGCCTCCCGTTTGTTTTTTAAATAGCAATGTGGTAAGATAATAATACATGAATGGCAGACATTAATTCTGAAATCAAAGGAAGGATTTGAACGGAAAATGCAATACAGAACATTAGGAAGAACAGGCCTGAAGGTCAGTGAGATCGGCTTCGGCGGCGAGTGGCTGGAGAGACATGAGAAGGAAGAATCTGTGGAACTGATGCGCTATGCGGCCGGGAAGGGCATCAACATCATCGACTGCTGGATGCCGGATCCGAAGTCCAGGGATATCATCGGCGAAGCGATGGAGGGCAACCGTGAGCACTGGCTGGTGCAGGGGCATATCGGCTCGACCTGGCAGAACGGGCAGTACGTGCGGACCAGAGATCTGGATCAGGTGGTTCCCGCGTTCGAGGACCTGCTGCGCAGACTGCGCACGGATTACATTGACCTCGGGATGATTCACTATGTGGATTCCGAGGAGGACTGGGAGAAGGCCATGAATTCTCCTTACATCGAGTATGTGAAGGAGCTGCACGCGAAGGGCATCATCAGGCACATCGGCATGAGCACGCACAACCCGGTGATGGGCAAGCGTGCGGTGGAGACCGGCCTGGTGGAGATGATTCTCTTCAGCATCAATCCGGCATTTGACATGAGACCGGCGACGGACGATCTGGACTCGATGTTCACCGGCTATGAGGACACGTCTTATGCGGGCATCGATGAGGAGCGCGCCTCCTTCTATCGCCTCTGCGAGGAGAAGAATGTGGGACTCACGGTCATGAAGGGCTTCTTCGGCGGACGGCTCTTTGACAAGGAGCGTTCTCCGTTCGGTGTGGCATTTACCGCGCCGCAGCTGATTCACTATGCGCTGACCAGGCCTGCGGTCTGCTCGATCCTCTGCGGTTATGACACCAAAGAGCAGGTCGATGCGGCGGTTGCGTATGAGACCGCGACGGATGACGAGAAGGACTATGCGTCCGTGATCGCCAATGCACCGCTGCACTCTTACGCGGGGCAGTGCACGTACTGCGGACACTGCAAGCCATGTCCGATGGACATCGATATCGCGATGGTGAACAAGTTCTACGACCTGGCGAAGGCGCAGCCTGAGGTGCCGCAGAGCGTGAAGGAGCATTACCGTGATCTCTCGGTGCACGCTTCGGACTGCATCGGATGCGAGAGCTGCGAGAGCCGCTGTCCGTTCGGCGTGAAGGTCGCGGAGAGGATGACCAGGACCGCGGAGTTATTTGGATTCTGAGATGGAAAACCTGTTATTCAGCCTGGGCGTGACAATGCCCGTGTTTCTTCTGGTGGTGCTTGGATACGTGGTCCGCAGGCTTGGAATTGTGGATGAAATCTTTGCGAAGAAAACCAATGATTTCGTCTTCAAGTTCGTGCTCCCGGTGACGCTCTACAAGCAGCTTGCGACAACTGATTTTATGAGCCGGTGGGATACCGGGTTTGCACTCTACTGTGCGGCTGCGACGATCGGCTCGATCTTTCTGATGATTCTGCTCGCACGGTTTTTGGCCAAGCCTTCGCAGCGGGGCGAGTTCATCCAGGGCGGCTTCCGGGCGTCTCAGGCGCTTCTTGGGCTTGCCTACCTGACGAACCTTTACGGCAGCGCGGACTATGTGCCGGCGATGCTCATCGTGACGGTGCTGATCTATAACTTCGCGGCGGTGATTATCCTGATGGCCTACGCGCCGGAGAACGCCGGGAAGCGGAGCACAGGCCGCAGGGAGGCTCTCCGCAAGGTGGGGAAAGGGATTCTGACCAATCCCCTGATCATCGGCATTGTCTGCGGCATCCTCTGGTCGGTGCTTCAGATCCCGATGGTGAGTGTCTATGAGAAGGTGGTCACGGACGTGGCGAAGCTTGCTACGCCGCTGGGGCTCATCGGCATGGGCGCGAGCCTGAACCTGAAGGAAATGAGCGGGGAGCTCGGCTGCGCGGTGCGCGCGTCATTTATGAAGCTGATCGGGCTGGGGCTTATATTTACCCCGATTGCGGTGTGGCTCGGATTTCTCGGGGAGATGCTCGCGACGATCCTGGTCATGCTTGCTTCGCCCACGACGGTCTCCGGCTACGTGATGGCGAAAAATGCGGGCTATGACGGGGTGCTGACGTCCGATATCGTGATTCTCACGACGGTCGCCAGTGCATTTACCATGACCGGCTGGATCTGGGCTCTGAGGAGCCTGGGGCTGATCTGAGCGCGGGCCGCGGAGGGAGAAGCGGTTGACGGAAGCGGAAAATTGTGGCACGATTGGTTTTGGGCTGACAGCAAATGCGGTCCAAAACCTTTTTTCTGGGAGGAATTGTGATATGGCGGACTATATCATCGCGACTTCATCGACGTCGGATCTTCCGAGGACCTGGCTGGATGCACACCGGGTTCCGTTTATCCCTTATACGTACATGATCGGGGAGACGGTCTATGAGGATGACTGCCGGGAGGAAAGCCGTGCGGAGGTCTATGCCGGGATGCGGCGGGGGAACCTGCTGAAGACCTCGATGATCAATCAGTTTACGTATGAGGAGTTTTTCCGGGACCTGCTCTCGGGCGGGAAGAATGTGATCTTCCTGGATATGTCGCAGAAGATGTCGACGTCTTACCAGGCGTGCGCGGACGCGGCGGAGGTGATCCGGGCGGAGTTCCCGGGGCAGAAGCTCTATGTGATGGATACGAGGTGCATCTCGGGCGGGCTCGGGCTGCTGGTCGAGCAGATGGTGCTCCGGATGGAAGAGGGAATGGCTTATGAGGAGGTCATCGCCTGGGGCGAGGAGCATAAGCTGCGCATCGCGCACCGGTTCACGGTGGACAACCTGAATTACCTGAAGGCGGGCGGCCGGGTGTCGAATTCCGCGGCACTTGTGGGCACGCTGCTCTCGATCAAGCCGGTGCTCTATGTGCCGGATGAGGGGACGCTGAATGTCGTGAAGAAGGCGCACGGGCGGAAGGCGGCGCTGAAGGCGATCCGCGACGCGGTGCTGCATGATTTCGCGGCAGCGGACCCTGCGGGGAAGGATGTGCATATCCTGCACGCGGACTGCCGGGCGGACGCGGAGTATGTGCGGGATGAGATCCGCAAGGCGTATCCGCAGGTGGGCAGGATCACGATCACGCAGCTCGGCGTGGTGATCGGGGCGCACTGCGGGCCGGGGCTGCTGACGGTCTTCTACCTGTGCGAGGGGAGAAACCCGGAATAAGAGAGAATGTAAGGGGTATCTTGCATGAAAAATATATGTGTGGGCCTGCTGGCGCACGTGGACGCGGGAAAGACAACGTTATCGGAGGCGCTTCTGTACCAGAGCGGCGCGATCCGGAAGGCGGGCCGGGTGGATAACCGGGATGCCTTCCTGGATACGTATGCCCTGGAGAAGGAGCGGGGGATCACGATCTTCTCGAAGATGGCCACGCTGACGGCCGGCGAGACGTATGTGACGCTTCTGGATACGCCGGGGCATGTGGACTTCTCGGCGGAGATGGAGCGGACGCTCTCGGTGCTGGATTACGCGGTGCTGATCGTCTCGGGCGCGGACGGAGTGCAGGGGCACACGAAGACGCTCTGGGGGCTTCTCGCGAAATACGAGGTGCCGGCCTTCATATTTGTCAACAAGATGGACCAGCCGGGCACGGACCGGGAGGCGCTGCTCGCGGAGATCCGCCGGGAGCTCTCGCCGGCCTGCGTGGATTTCGCGGAGGCGGGGAGCGACGCCTGGGCGGAGACGCTTGCGATGTCCGGGGATGAGGAGCTTCTGGAGGATTACCTGGCGGAGGGCGCCGGGGTGATCGATGAGGAGACGGTGCGCTGGCTGATCGATTCGAGGCAGGTCTTCCCGTGCTTCTTCGGCTCGGCGCTTCGCATGCAGGGGACCGCGGAGCTTCTGGAGGCGCTGGACGGCCTGACGAGGATGCCGGAGTACCCGGAGGAGTTCGGGGCGAGGGCATTTAAGATCGCGCGCGATGAGGAGGGCAAGCGCCTGACATATCTCAAGGTGACCGGCGGGAAGCTTCTCGTCAAGGAGTCTCTGACGCGCGACGGGGAGAAGATCCAGCAGATCCGGGTCTATTCGGGCAGGAAATACGAGGCGGTGCCGGAGGCGCTTCCGGGCATGGTCTGCGCAGTGCTGGGGCTGACGGATACGAGGCCCGGGCAGGGGTTCGGCTGCGAGGAGGACGCGCTGCTGCCGGTGCTTGAGCCGGTGCTGACGTACCAGGTACATTTCCCCGCAGGGGTGGAGCCCTTCGTGATGCTTCCGAAGATGCGGGAGCTGGAGGAGGAGGATCCGAAGCTGCATGT
>JAFPYK010000170.1 GCA_017412265.1 Lachnospiraceae bacterium | reverse complement strand
AGTCCGCCCATGGCGCGGGATTTGCCGAGTAGTAAGACTTATCCATCGCGCCGTTTCCCCGTATGGTCAGGACTCCCGACGCGTTCAGCTCCCACGTCAGGCCCTCCCCGCAGCTTCCGGAACCCGTCGCAGCCTCCGCCCTCGTCCTTCCCGCAATCAGAAGAACCAGCGCGAGCGCCGCAAGACACCACATGACATATCTACGTTTCATCTCTCATCCTCCGTCCATTCTACCTGCAGATATTCTACTTCCTCAGGCTCCTCCCCCAGCAGGTCCGGCCGCCTCTCCCTTGTGATCCGCAGCGCCTCTTCCTGCCGCCACTGCCGGATCGCCTCGTGATTGCCCGAGAGCAGCACCTCCGGGACTCTCTCCCCGCGAAACTCCACGGGCCTTGTATACTGCGGATACTCCAGGAGCCCGTGCTCGAAGGACTCATCCTCCGTGCTCTCCTCCTTCAGGCTCTCCGGGACCAGCCGGATCACCGAATCCGCAACCGCCATCGCCGGGATCTCGCCTCCCGTGAGGATATAGTCCCCCACGGAGATCACCTCATCCGCGTACGGATAGATGCGCGCGTCAAATCCCTCGTAATGTCCGCACAGCAGAACCAGATGCTTCTCCTTCGACAGCCGCCTGGCATCCTTCTGCGTGTAAGGCTTCCCCCAGGGGCTCAGAATCACCACATGGCTCTCCGGCCCGCGTACCGCCTCCAGCGCGCCGATCACCGGCTCGCACCGCAGCACACAGCCCGGTCCGCCACCGTATGGCGAATCGTCGATCTTGCGAAAACTTCCCTCTGCATACTCCTTGATATCCACCGTCTCGCACGCGGCCGCACCGCTGCGGATCGCCCGCGCCACGACCGGAGACTTCAGAAAGCTCCCGAACATCTCCGGAAACATCGTCAGAAAACTGATGCGCATCCTATCAGCCCCTTTCACATGTCTATTCACACGTCATTTCTTCTGTCTACATTATAGCATACAGCTTTCTGCCGGGAAAGTCATATCTCCGCGGCAGAGTCTCAGGTGTTGCCCGCAAGCGACACCTTATGAGAAAAGGAGCCCGCTCCGGACTCCTTTTCTGCCTTTTATTCCATTACCGGTTTGCCGGAATCTCGGATTTCAGCGCGCGTCCCATCAGGGTTGCGACCGCCTCCTGCGCCGAGATCCCGTGATGGATGATCTGGTCCACTTCCTCCACGATCGGCATCTCCACCTGATACCGGTCCGCGAGCGTCCTGGCCGCCGCCAGCGCGTGGATTCCTTCCACCACCATGCCGACCTGCCGGACCGCCTCCTCCGGCTCCACGCCGGACCCGATCAGATATCCGCACCGGTTGTTCCGGCTGTGCTCGCTGAAGGCCGTCACCATCAGGTCGCCGAACCCCGCAAGGCCCGAAAATGTCTGCTCCCGGCACCCCATCCGAAGCCCCAGCGTGGTGATCTCCGACATCCCGCGCGTAATCAGCGCCGCGCGCGCATTGTCCCCGTAACCCAGACCGCGGGAGATTCCCGCCGCGAGCGCCACGACATTCTTGAGCGCCCCGCACAGCTCCACGCCCTTCACATCCGAATTCGTGTAGACCCGCATGAACTCATTGGAGAACACCCTCTGCACCGTGGCAGCCGCCTGCGGATCCCGACTCGCCGCGACAATCGTCGTCAGCATATCCTGCGCCACTTCCTCCGCGTGCGTCGGTCCCGACAGGGCCACCACCGGATACGGGCAGCCGCCCTCCTCCGCGAGCACGTCCTCGATGATCTCCGACATCGTGTATAATGTGTCCGGCTCAATGCCCTTCGCCACATCCGCCAGGATCTGCCCGGGCTCGAGATGCGCCTTCACCCGGGCGGCCGTCCCGCGTACATACACCGAAGGCACCGCAAAGACCACGATCTCCCGCCCGCGGATCGCTCCGGCCAGATCCTCCATCAGGCAGATCCCCTCCGGCAGCACCATCCCAGGAAGGTTTCGGTGCGCGCGGGTCCTTCTCATCTCCCGGATCTCCTCCGGAAGCGCAGACCACAGCGTCACATCATGCCCCGCAAGGCAGAGCATTCTCGCAAGCGCAGTCCCCCAGGTGCCCGCGCCAAGTATCACAATTCTCATATCAGGCTCCCCCTTCTTGTCACTATTTTACTGTAAATGACATGCATTTTCAACACATCTCTCCCAGGCCGCTGCGGCCGCCTCCCCGGCACATCCGTTCATCTCCCCGCAGATTTCCGCAAAAAAGGACGGCCCGCCGGCCGTCCTCCCATCACATATTTAATTCCGGCTCCGCACGCCCTCTTCGCTCTCGAAGAAGAGTGCCACCGTATCCGGCCCGACGTGACATCCCGTCACCGGCTCATAGCCCACGATCAGGATCTCCTTCGGCTCCGCCTTCTCGCGCAGCATTGACGCCAGGAACTCCGCGTCCTTCAGGCAATCCGCGTGCGCGATGCCCACGATCTGGTCCTTCGCATTCACGACCCATCTCCCGTACTTGTCCGCAAGCGCCGTCAGCGCCTTCTTCCTCGTCCGGATGATGTCCGTATTCACGATCTGGCCGAGCTCATTGCCCTTCAGCAGCGGCTTGATCCGCAGCACGGTACCGACGATCGCAGCCGCGTTCGACAGCCGCCCCGTCCGCCGCAGGTTCATCAGGTCATCCACCATGAACACCTGGCACATCCGCACGCACATCTTCGTGATCGCCTCGTAGACCTCATCGATCGAAGCCCCCGCTTCCTTCATCTCCACCGCCTTCATCACCGGGATGCCCTCGCCCAGCGAAGCTCCCCGCGTGTCGATCGTATAGATCGTGCGCTCCGGGAACCGCTCCCGCAGCTCCTCCGCGGCCATCTCCGACGAATGAAACGACCCGCTGATGCCGGACGACATACTGATGAACATCACGTCCTCCCCCGCCTCGAGGATCGGCCCCAGCGTATCCTCATACATTTGCGGGTTGATCTGAGATGTCGTCGGCTTGCTGCCGTGCCGCATTCCCTCATAGAACGCATGCCCGTCAAACGCCTCCGTGTCCATGCAGGTCTTCTCCACTCCGTTCTCAATATAGATAAATGGAATCACCGGCACCCCGTGCTCCTCCAGCCACGGTGTCGGAAGATTCGCCGACGTATCCGTCACAATACGATAAGCCATAACTTCCTCCCCCAAAAAGGGATCCCGCCAGGCGGTCTCCCATCTAGTCTTCTATATTAGATTATATATTATTTCTCACGATGTCAAACCATTTCCCGCCCGAAAGTCACTATTTAATAATCATTTTAGAAATGGCCCGGTTTTGTCACAATCTCTCTCTCATACGCCCGGCAAATGCCCTCCCGCGCGCCCCGCGCCTTCCCCGTCCAGGGCATCAGCAGGTCAAATGCGTGCGTCTTCCCCGGCCACACCTGCACCTGCGCCGGCACTCCGGCCGCCTGCAGCTTCCTCACATACTCCAGCGTCTCCGCGTAGAACGGCTCCCCCTCGGAGACAAATGTAAATGCCGGCGGCAGCCCCGCGACGTCTCTCTCCCTCGCCGGGGACGCATAGGCCGGCACCCGGTCCGTCCCGTACAATTCTCCCAGGTAATGCCTCCAGCCCCAATGATTTCTCCTCGTATTCCACACATACCCATGATTGTCCGCCGAAGACTCCGTGTCCTCACAGTCAATCATCGGATAGAGCGGGATCTGCATCGCCACCGGCACTACGCCTTCATCCCTCGCCCGCAGGCACACCGACACCGCGAGCCCGCCTCCGGCGCTCTCTCCGCCGACCACCAGCCGCTCCCGGTCGATCCCGAGCTCCCCTGCATGCTCCCACATCCACACAAGAGCCGCATAGCAATCCTCCGCGGCCGCCGGATAAGGAGCCTCCTGCGCCAGCTGGTACTCCGGCGAGACCACGACCGCCCCGTACCGGGCCGCCAGCATCCTCCCGCAAGACGCGTACACCATCTCCGCCATGCCGAGCATATAGCCCCCGCCGTGAATCCACAGAATCCCCGGCACCGGCCCCTGCGCGCCCTCCGGGCGCAGCACGATCACCTTCATCTCCCCCGCAGGCGTCTCGATCCGCCTCGTCTCATGCCGCAGCTTCATGGCAGTCCTCCCGATCATCTTGCAGATAAATGTCCATGCACCCAAATGCCCCGGAAGGCCTCAATAATAGGTGCATCACCGGCCATCCCCGGTTCCGCCGGCCATCCCCGGCCATTCTACGCTCTCACCCGCTCGTCTTCTCAAACCACACGTCCAGGTCCACCGGCCCGTCAATCCCCGGCACGCTCCCCGACTCCGAATACTGCCAGAACTCGAACCCATAAGGTGTCTGCGGCGCCGGCTCATAATCCGCGTACCACACCGGAATGTCCGCAAGCTCCGTCATATCCAGCAAGAACGCCTCCCAGAACATATTTGCATAAATCATCGGCCGATAGCCCGCCTCCGAGATCACCCGGCAGAACTCCCTGGTATTCGCGGTAAACTGCTCGCCCGTCACGTCATCCGTCCGCGCGGTATCATCCCGGATCAGCTCCGGGTCGAACACCACCGGCAGTCCGAGCTCCCGCCCGTCCAGCAGCTCCAGCACAAACCTCGCCTCCTCGCGGGCCTCCTCCTCATTGATCGCCTGCGAGAACACATAGACCCCCGCCGCGATCCCGGCCGCCGCCGCTCCGTCAAGGTTCGCGGCCGCGGTCTTGTCCGCCAGCAGGTTGCCGCTCTCCCCGTAGCCCCGGTAAGCGATCCGGATGATGGCAAATTCCACCCCCGCCGCCGCGGCCTTCTCCCAGTCAATCTTTCCCTGGTGATGCGAGACATCGATGCCGAAATGCATCTGATACCCCTCATCCTCGTAGGACAGCCGTTCCCCCGAAGCCTTCAGCTTCGACCAGTCATACGCATGCCTCGGCGCGTCTGGATCCAGCACCGCGTCAAACCACTCGCCGTGCGCGTCCACAAACCGGAACTCCTCCGAGGACGCCTCCTCCGAAGACGCCTCCTTCTCAGAAGAGCTCTCCGCATCCGGCAGCTTCTCCTCGGACGAAGCCTCCTCCGTCGACTCCCTCGAAGAAACCTCCGCCGAAGAAGCGCTCTCCGTCTCCTGCTTCCCGCCCGCGCCGCAGCCTGCCGCCGCAGCCGCCAGCATCAGCACCGCCGCACACACGGCCGCATATCTCAACCATCGTATCATAATAGAATCCCTCTCCCGGGTCATCACAGAAAAAAAGCCCGGGAAAATCCTTTCCGGAAATTGAATTATTATCAACTAAATCATATAATAAAATAAATCACAGATCAATGCGCAAACACGCGACCGTCAATCACCCGGACCGGCCCCGCCGGGCGGGAGAAGGAAACCAGCTATGAGTGTCAGACGAATCATTCCCTACGAGGGAAATGAAAAGTACATCTTTATCAGTTACGCCCACAAAAACTCCGCCGAAGTGCTGGAGATCCTCGGGCGCATGACCGACGCCGGCTACCGCATCTGGTACGACGACGGAATCGCCCCCGGCAGCGAATGGCCCGAATACATCGCGGACCATCTAAACCGCGCGGCCGTGGTTCTGGCCTTTGTCTCGCCGGAATCCATCGATTCCTCCAACTGCCGCCGTGAGGTCACCTACGCGCTCTCCAAGCAGAAACCCTTCCTCGGCGTCCTCCTGACGCCCACGAAGATGTCTCCCGGAATGGAGATGCAGCTCTCTGCCCAGCAGTGCATCCTGCGCTACACCTGCCGCTCCGAAGAGGACTTCTATCACCGCCTCTTAACCGGCGAGATCCTGGCGCCCTGCCGGATCATTCCCGAAGCCAAGGAAGAGCCGGAGGTATCCCGCGCCGACCTTGCGCAGCGCGAGGAAGCCGCCGCGCAAGCGCAGCCGGCAGTCATCACCGACGAAGACATGAAAGCCGTCGCACAGATGGCTTCCTTCCCGGAGGCCTCTGCCGGGCAGCCCGCTGCGGAAACTCCCGGCACCGCGCAGGCACCCGCGAAGAAGGAGAAACCCGCGAAGGTCCGCCGCGAGAAGCCCGCGAAGCAGAAGCCCGCTTCTCCCGCAGACGGACAGGGCGGCAAGAAGAAACTGCCGAAATGGGCCATCCCGGCCGCAGCTCTTCTCGTCCTGATCATCGCACTCGCAAGCTGCCTCGGAGGAGACGTCAAGATCTCCGACTCGAAGAAGGTCTCCCGCAAGACCGACTTCATCATCTTCACCGGCGATGAGATCACCGCGGAGACAGTGCAGAATATGTCGAAGCTGAAGAAGCTCGACTCCATCACCATGGTGGACTGCAATTTCCAGGATGCAGACCTTGGCAAGCTTCCCACACTCGGGCAGTTTACCTCCCTCACCCTGCAGAACTGCACCGGCATCCCGAGCTTTTCCTTCCTCTCCCAGATGCCGAATCTCCGCCATCTGGAGCTCGTCCACTGCAACGTGAACAACATCCCGGACATCTCCGGATGTACTCAGCTGACGAGCGTGGAACTGACCGGCCTCAAAGGCTTCACGAACCTGGGCTACCTGCCGGTCTCCGGGCTCTATACCCTCATTCTTGACGGCACGGCAGTCGCAGACGTCTCTTCGCTCGCCAAGGCGACTTCCCTCACGAAGCTCAGCCTCGCGGACTGCCCGTTCAAAGACGCCTCTGCCCTTACCGGCCTCGAGGAACTGACAAGCCTGAATCTGTCCGGCACCCAGGTCAGCTCATTTGCAGACACATTCCACTGCCTGAAGCTCGAGAAGCTCGGTGTTGCCCGGACCGGCCTCACCGACGCAAAGGCCTTCGACAACCTGACCAGACTCACCGAGCTGTATCTCTCCGGCACCCAGATCACAGAGGCCGCCTGCCTCACGAAGAGCGCCGGCACCATGAAGATCCTCGGGATCGCGGACTGCCCGGCCTCGGATTTCTGGGCAAATGTCCTCCCGGACTGCCGCAGTATCAAAGAGCTTGACATCTCCGGCGGCACGATCTTCGCCGGCGGCACCGCCGGAAGCTTCATGACCCCGGACGGCCAGAAGGCCGAAGAGCCCAGAGATCTCTCCGTTCTGGCGGGAATGTCCGGACTGGAATATCTGAAAGCGGAGCGCTGCGGCCTGACCTCGCTGGACGGTCTCGCCGGCAAATCCGCACTTTCCAGACTGTACCTCAAGGACAACGCGCTCGCTGACGTCAGCGCCCTCGACGCTCTGGCGGACAATGCCATCGTAGACCTTCGCTACAACAACCTGGTCAATGTCTCCACCCTTCCCGCCGCGAAGTACACGATGCTCGCCCTCCACGGCAACGCCGTGGATCCCGCGACCATCCCGGCTAGCGAGAACCACTCCTACATCGGCATCACCATCGAGGACAGCGACAACCTGATCTTCGCAGATGCCGTAAAGAACAAAAAGTCCCAGTACTTTTACATCATCGGCATCCCGGAAGACAAGAAGCTGCAGTACAAGGATGTCTTCGGCTACGGCATCAGCTACGCTACGGAGGACTTCCTCAACGAACTCCTCGACGAGCACGGCATGCACCCTTACTACTGGGATGATTACGGTTTGCAGAAATAAACCATCTGCAGCATCACTGCACACAGAAGGCCGGAGCCCCGGGTTTCCCCGGGCGCTCCGGCCTTATTTCACGATCAGATACAGAAGGTCCCATCCCCCCGTCCGATGCTACATGGTATTCATAAAACCAGCAAACAATTCACACACATCCCCTCTTCGACTCCCAGCCTCAGGGAGTATGGCAAATAATACTCCCCTCCGCGAATCACAGAGCCAGGGAGTATGGCAAATAATACTCCCCTCCTCGACTCCCAGACTCAGGGAGTATGGCAGGCGAATCCCAGACCAGCACGACGTCGGCAAGGCGAAAGACTGCCGGAGCCAACCTCCAAGGCGGAGCACAAAATGTTCTCGGGACCGTTACCGAGTGCCGGCACTTAGCGCGGCGAGCGACGCAGCTCAGGGAACGACAAAGAAGTCCGGCGAAAAGCAAAACAAAAACTTCGTGCAGCAGAGCTATGCTCTAGACTGCACGAAGTATTTGTTTTGGTCCGCAGCATAGGCTGCGGAGCCGGACTTCTCAATTAACGTCCCCGCTGCGGCCCTCGGCCGCTTACGTGGCGCTTTT
>JAFPYK010000002.1 GCA_017412265.1 Lachnospiraceae bacterium | reverse complement strand
TGGAGTTCCCTTCCTTCTGAAATGCGTCCACATAGCCCTGAGACAGCAGTTTCTTTATATTCTTGCTGACCGCGCCCTTGGTCAGGCCCATCTCCTCCGCAATGGATGTCACATTCGGGGCATTCAGATCGCCGACGGCCGCCACCACATGCTGCTCCGTATTCGTCAGTGCCAGCAGGGCTTCATCCTCCCTCAGCCGAAGCAGGGTCTCCTGTTTCTCCCCATATTCCTTGAACAATCGAATCAGATCCATGACTGTCCTCCTTTTTTGTTTCTTCGGAAACAATATATCAGGTTTTTGTTTCCTCGTCAACAATTATTCTTTCAAAAAAAGGACAGCTTCTGCTGCCCTTTTCTTCGAATATTCATAGAACTCCTTTACTCCCAGTCATCCGCCGGGAACGAGTACCCGCCCTGTCTGCGGATCGCGTCCATCATCTTCATCGTTGCAAACGACGCTTCCCGGTATTCGTCCACGGACTTCTCGCCCACGCAGATCCGTAAGAACTCCTCGACCTCAGAGTTCATCGCGAAGTCCACGGTCGGGAATTCAAGAATCTCCTTCTGGCCGCTGATCTGTCCGCTGTACCAGACCTTGTTGAGATCCCGCCAGAACACCTCCACGTGATCAAATGACCCGATCGGCGAGATATATACCGTCGCATATTCTCCCTGGATCACATTCACGATGCGGTCCCCGGACACCTTCGAGTACATCACTTCACCGATCATATCGTCATATCCCGCGAGCATTGCGCCGTGCGAATCGATGCTTCCAGGGATGATGCGCAGCATCGATTTGACCTCCTTCGGCTCCCCGAAGAGCTTCGCAAGCGCCGCCACCGCGTAGCAGCCGACGTCCATCAGCCCGCCGTTCGAGAGCTCCCGGACAAATGCATTTTCCACGATCCCCTCTTTAAACTTGTTATATCTGCTCGAGTACTGGCACATGAAAAATGTCGCGTGATGGATCGGCCCGATCTTCGGCAGCAGCTCCTGCACATAGATAAATCCCGGGCAGTACCACGGCCTCATCGCCTCCAGCAGCACCACGTGATTGCGCTGTGCAGTCTCGTACATCCGCTCCAGCTCCTCGAGGTTCGAGCACATCGGCTTCTCGCACAGCACATGCTTGCCGGCCTCCATCATCCGGATCGCCTGCTCTGCATGGCAGCAAGTCGGACTACCGATGTAGACCGCATCAATATCAGGGTCTGCAGCCATCTCATCAAGAGAAGTATACACCTTATCGGCCCCTTGCTTCAGGGCATACTCCCTGCCTCGCTCCTCCGTTCTCGAGTAGACGGCCTCCAGCCGGAAGCCCTCCACCTTCCTTCCGTTCAGAATCAGGCGGTCCGTTATAAAATTCGTCCCGATCGTCGCAAATCTCATCTCTGCCCTCTCCTCTCATTCACCCGGCCGCACCCGGCTCACTCTTCCTCGAACAGGCTCTGCGCCACATACAGGCCGATCATGTCATTCTCCTGCGCGGCACTCATCACGGCCTCGAACAGCTCCTCGCCGTAATCCTCCAGCGCATCCAGCATCGCCTCGTGCCGCAGCCAGATGATCTCCATCGGCACATCCACCGCGAGAAGCATCTCCTCCAGCTCCGGAAGACTTCCCTTGTAGCTTCCCGGGAACTTCATCTGCCGCGCGAGATACTGATGCGCACTCTTCTTATCCTTCATCATCGCTCCGTCCAGAACAACCTGCTTCTTCATAATTGCCTCCTTAAATGTACTGACTATATTATAACGCAAGAACTGTCATAGGGAAAGCCCGGCGCCGGCTGAAAACTCCAGCAAATGAACGACCAACGACCAGAAAACACACATGTGAATTGTAAACCGGCACTTTAAGTCATCCCTTCTGCGACTCACTAAGCCAGGGGAATATGGCGAATGAATCCCAGATCGGTGCGACGAAGCAAAGGCGTGCTTTCTCTTCTTTTCAGGACCGTTGCCGAGTGCCGGCATAAGTGTCTGTCATCGATCTGATGATCCGAGGCCAGACACCGTGAGAAGGTGCATGCCTGTACCTTCTCACATGATGGCAGATGCAAAAGCACCTTCGCGCTTTTGCATCGCCACGTCGCGCAAGCGCTCCTTTATCACGAATTAGCGGGTGCGGGACGCAGCCAACACATAAAAGAAGGTCTGATGCACTGCATCGCAGTACATCAGACCTTGAATTACCTTGAATTCATATAAACTGCGTCCCAAAGCCGCTTACGCACCGCTGCATCGAGGCACAGAGCCGAAAGGCGAGTCATGAAAAGAAGAGACACGCCGTTTCAAATCTTTTTCGACAGCACCAGGATCACCACAACCGCCGTAGCGATCACAAACACCGCACCCGCGATCACCGCAAACGACTTCTGCGTCTTGCCCATCTGCGAGTCCCGCTTCTCCACCAGGCCGGACCGCCGCAGCGCCGTCACGACCGGCTTGTACAGCAGCATCGTGATGGCCGAGTTCAGCGCCGCCTTCACCAGGTTAAACGGCAGGAACGCTGGCAGCAGCATCGCCGCCACCGCTTCTCTCGGATAGCCCATGTAGATCGGTGTGATCAGGTAATTCCACAGAAGCATCACGACCGTCATCAGCACGGTGCCGGCCACCAGGCCCATAATCGCCCCCTGCAGCGTCCGCCGCCGCTTATAGATCACCGCCGCCGTGCAGCAGAACGCGCACGACGAGATCACGTTCATGATCATCCCGATCCAGCCGGTGTCACTCACCGTGATCATCTCCACGAAACCGACCACCAGCGAGATGATCAGAGACGCCATCGGCCCGTAGAGGAAGCCCGCGATCGTGATGATCACATCCTTCGGCTCATACTTTAAGAAAAGCACGACCGGAATCCGGATCAACGCCATCGCCGCATAGGCCAGCGCCGCAAACATCGCCAGAGTCACCAGTTTCTTCGTTCTTGCATCCATAAAAAATGCACCTCCTCTTAGAAATTTCCGGAAAACAATCGTTCTCCAGGTGTTTCATCAAGTCGGTGTATTCATCCAATCCTTTATGCCACACATCTTCTCTCATCCAGACTGTACTGTCGGTTTTGGAATCTCACCAAATCTGCCCGAAGGCTCGCGGACTATACCGCCGGTCGGGAATTGCGCCCTGCCCTGAAGATTGTTTTTCGGTTGTATGTGCAGACCCCCTGCACAAGAAAAGAATAACTCTCCCGTGCAGGGAAGTCAATGGGTAAATCATTTCCGGGTCCGGCCGGAGCGTCGGCCCTCCGGCTTCCCCGGTCAGCGCTCTTTGCCGAAGTACACCTTCAGCAGTTCTGCTATGATTTCAGCCGAATCCTGATTCATGATCCTGGATCTGGCACTGCCGGCCGTAGTGATATAGCTGGGATCTCCGGAGCTCAGATAGTCCGCCATCATCTTGATCGCCGGATAACCTCTCCCGCTCTCCGCCTCATACACCAGGTTCAATAATTCTTCAATCTTTGCATTCTTCTGATAAGCCATCTCGATTCCTCCTCTCGCAGTATGACATACTCTTCTTTAGAAACGAGAATCCCTGTCATTCTCCGGTCTCTCTCGATAAAAAACAATACCGCGAACGTGCTGAGAAGTCAATTCCCTGTCATTCCCCCGCACCTGCCGCCTCACGCAGACTCTCGTCCTTTTCATTTATCAGAATCATCGCGGATTCCAGGTGCTTTCGGTCCATTGACAGAATCCAGGCCCCACTGCACTCCGCAGCCGGATCCAGAAAGACCGTCACCGTGTTCGCCTGCCAGCTCGCGGCCCCGTCTGTAGGCACATTCCATGTCAGCACCTCATCATAGATAAAATGCAGGATCTTCCCCTTTCGCTTTGCCGCAAGCAGCAAGCAGGAGACACAAAAGCACCGCCGGGATCACGGACCATCGAATTCTTCCCATCACGCTCTCCTCCTTCTGCTTCTTATCTTTATCATCAGTATATCATCCTTCGAAGTCTCTGTGCATGGCGGTTTCAGGAAAATGTCCCCCTTCATCGGTTTGTCGTTGCCGAATCTGCCAAAAAGGGCTATCCTTATAGTAAGACAGAAAACCGTACGGTTTCAGAATACAGGAGGCACTTATGGGAAAAATCGTAGTTATGGGAAGCTTTATTCAGGATATGTCCGTCTATACACCGGCATTTCCGCTCGACGGCCAGTCCGTCATCGCCTATGAGCTGAAGATGGGCCTCGGCGGCAAGGGCTCCAACCAGGCGACCGCCGCCCGCCGGTTCGGCGCGGACACGGTCTTCATCGGCAAGGTCGGCAGCGACGTTTTCGCGGAAAATGCCCGCGCGCACTACCGTGAGATCGGCATCGACTCCCGGTACCTGTTCACCTCCGAGGACGTCTCCACCGGCGTCGCCCTGATCACGATCCACAAAGAGCGCGGCGAGAACCGCATCGTCGTGGTCGTCGGGGCCAATGAGACCCTCACCCCGGAAGAGATCGACCAGGCCGAGGAAGAGATCCGCACCGCGGACGTCCTCCTCACCCAGTTTGAGACCAACGCCCCTTCCGTGCAGGAATTCCTGCGTCTCGGCCGCAAGTACGGCAAGACCATCATCGTGAACCCTGCGCCGATGCAGGCCATGCCTGAAGACGTCTACCAGGGCATCGACTACGTGACGCCCAACGAGACCGAAGCCGCGGTCCTGGCCGGCATGGACGAAGTCAAGGACCTTGACGACGCCCGCGAGGCCGCCCGCCGCATCCTCGCCAGAGGCTGCAAGGCCGTCCTCATGACCCTCGGCTACCACGGCTCCTTCTTCACCGACGGGACCCGTGAGATCCACGTTCCTCCGATCAAGGTCAAGGCCGTCGACACCACCGGCGCCGGCGACACCTTCAACGGTGCATTTGCCGCGGCCAAGGCCGAAGGATACGACGACGAGACCGCCATCCGCTACGCGACCTGCATGGCAGGCCTCTCCGTCACTCGCCCGGGCGCGGCAAACTCCGTTCCCACCCGCGAGGAGACGGAAGCTGCCTACCGCGAGCACATGAATGGCTGACCGATGAATACGCAGATTCATACCGTCTCCCTTCCGGGAGCAGAGATTTCTTACTTTCGTTTCGGCCGCGAAGGCGGCCGCCCAATGCTTCTCCTTCCGGGCCTCAGCCTGGCAAATGTGATGGAATTTGCCGATGCGGTCGTCGACGGCTACGCGGTCTTCTCCGGCGCATTTGACGTCTATGTCATGGAGCGTCCTCTGGAAGTCCCGCAGGGCGTGACGATTCGCGGCCTCGCGGCCGTGACCGCTCAGGCTCTGGACGCGCTGGGCCTCACCGGCCTTGACGTCATGGGTGTCTCCCAGGGAGGCATGATCGCCCAGGAACTCACGCTCCTTCGCCCGGACCTGGTGAGAAGCCTCGTCCTCGGCTCGACCGCGGCCCGCACCCCGGCTTCCTCGAAGGAGCTGATCGCGGGCTGGATGACACTCGCGGAGCAGAGAGATCCTGCGGCCCTATTGGAGGCATTTGCACAGGCCGTCTACACGCCTTCCTTCTATGAGCAGTACCGCGAAGCACTCACGACCCCTTACCGGCCGATCGCAGACGAAGAGTTCGTCCGCTTCCGGCGCCTGGCGGCGGCTGTGACCACATTTGACGCGGCTGAAAGGCTGAAGGAAATCCGCGTCCCGGCTCTCGTCATGGAAGCCGGCTGCGACCGGGTCTTCCCCGCAGGCACCTCCGAAGAGCTCGCGAGCCTCCTTCACGCAAATCTTCACATCTGCGAAGGCTACGGGCACGCGGCCTACGACGAAGACCCCGCCTACCGGAAGACGATCGTCGACTTCCTCCTCGCACACTGAGAAAACCGCCGGAGGAGTAATTGCCATGGCATTTGATTTCAAGAAAGAATATAAAGAGTTTTACCTGCCGAAGGACCGGCCCGCCATCGTCACGGTGCCGCCCGTGAATTATATCGCCGTGCGCGGCGAGGGTGACCCGAACCAGGAGGGCGGCGCCTACAAGGAGGCGATCGGCCTTCTCTACGGAGTCGCATTTACGATCAAGATGAGCAAGCTCTCCGATCACCGGATCGAGGGCTACTTTGATTACGTCGTGCCTCCGCTCGAGGGCTTCTGGTGGCAGGACGGCGTTGCCGGCATCGACTATACGCACAAGGAAAGCTTCCGCTGGATCTCCGTCATCCGCCTCCCGGACTTCGTGACCCGCGAAGATTTCGCCTGGGCCGTGGACGAGGCGACGCGGAAGAAGAAAACCGACTTCTCCAGGGTCGAGTTCCTGCCCTGTGACGAAGGCCTGTGCGTCCAGTGCATGCACATCGGCTCCTACGATGACGAGCCCGCAACCGTCGAACGGATGCACGAATACATCCGCCGGGAGGGCTACGCGCTCGACATCAATGAGCACCGCCTGCATCACGAGATCTACTTAAGCGACGCGAGAAAGGTCGCTCCCGAAAAACGCAAAACCGTCATCCGGCATCCGATCCGGCCGCTCGGTCCGTCGGTGTCATAACGGAAAGAAGAATCCTATGAACAGACAATTGAAGTATCTTCTCAAAAAGGCCCTGCTCCTGGCCATGCTCTCCCTCATGCTCCTCTCACTGGCTGCCTGCGGGAAATACGTCTCCAGCTACAAGGCCCTCATGCTCGTCCACTCAAACCGGTCCGACTCCGCGGACATGAGCTTCTCCAGTTTTGAAGGCCGGATGGTCTTCAAGCTCAAAAGCTCCGGCGAAGGAGACCTCAAGTACACCGCCCGGCTCGAATCCGGCTCTGCCACCGTCTACTACGACTGCTACGGCACC
>JAFPYK010000169.1 GCA_017412265.1 Lachnospiraceae bacterium | reverse complement strand
GCGCGGTCGGTGATGTCGCCGGCGAAGTGGGTGACGCCGGGGTGGCTGGGCGCGAGGCCTTCCTTGACGGCGCCGGTGCGGCTGATGGCGCAGACAGTGGCGCCTGCGCGGGCGAGCACGTTGCAGATCGCGTAGCCGATGCCGGAGCTTCCGCCGGTGACGATGCCTCTTCTTCCGGATAAGTCAAATGTATGTTCCATAGAAATGTCCTTTCCTTTGCATTTCAGACGCATTTATTATAAAATCAGTATAGCAGATGAAGGATCGTAACAACAGGGTGAGAGTACATTTTTTGGAGGGTGTGAAAGATGAATTCGAAGGATACGCGGATCAAGGATATTCGGATCTACCGCGCGGTGAGCAAGCTGAGCCGGCCGATCGCGGACTCGACGCATGCGCTGGAGGAGATCGCGTTTTATGTGCTGGAGGTGGAGACCGGGGCCGGCGTGGTCGGCCAGGGGTATCTGCTGCAGTTTCATTACAGCCGGGAGGCGATCCTGGGCGCGCTGAGGGATATGAAGCGGTTCATCCTGCAGAGGGAGTACCAGATCTATGAGACGGCCCAAGTCGTGAAGGATTATGAGATCGAGAGCGAGTATTTCGGTGTCGTGGGGCTGCAGCGCTGGGCGCTGGCGGCTCTGAACGTCGCGATGTGGGACGCATGGGCGAGAACGCTCGGGCAGCCGGTGTACCGGCTGTTTGGCTGCCACAGGAAGCCGATCCCGGTCTATGGCAGCGGCGGCTGGATCAGCTATACGGATGAGGAGCTGGTGGATGAGGTCGTCGAGTACAAGAAGAGAGGGTTTACCGCGGTCAAGATCAAGGTGGGCAGCCCGGATATGGAGCGGGACATCCGGCGGCTGAATCTGTGCCGGGAGGCGCTGGGGCCGGACGTGAAGATCATGATGGACGCGAACCAGGGGATGGACGTGCCTTCGGCGGTGAAGCTGGTCAACCAGGTGGAGCACCTGGGGATCTACTGGTTTGAGGAGCCGGTGATCAACACGGATTTTGAGGGGTATGCGACGATTCATGCCAAGACGCATGTGAGCCTGGCGATGGGCGAACGGGAGTACAGCACGACGGCGCTTCGCGAGCTGATCGGGAGGCGCGCGCTGGATCTGTGGCAGCCGGACCTGATCCGCCTCGGCGGCGTGGAGGCCTGGCGGGACTCCGCGGCGCTGGCCAATGCCTACAATATCCCGGTGCTGCCGCATTATTACAAGGATTATGACGTGCCGCTGCTTGCGACGGTGGCGAATCCGTACGGGGCAGAGAGCT
The DNA here is from genome assembly GCA_017412265.1 of Lachnospiraceae bacterium. Taxonomy (GTDB): domain Bacteria; phylum Bacillota; class Clostridia; order Lachnospirales; family Lachnospiraceae; genus RGIG1588. The sequence goes on along the minus strand of JAFPYK010000169.1, from coordinate 2,058 downwards.
TCGACTGGATCGACGCGATCATCGATGAGCCGATGAAGATCGATCACGGGTTCGCGATCCAGCGGGAGGGCAACGGCTGGGGCTTCCGGTTCCTGCATGAGTTCATGGAGGAGGCGAAGGACTGAATCAAACCCCGGGCGCGGGAGTGTCTTGGAGCAATTCTGAGAGAGACAGCTGCATCTGACGGTGCAGCTGTTTTTTATATGCCAAAGCATACGTCTGACTCCCAGGAGCAGGTCCGTTACGATTGAATTCAAGCCGGGAATATGATAAAATCATGATAACGGATTTGGACGGAATTTCGTAAATCATTTTCCATAAGGAGGAGACGTAATGATCCCCGAGAAGTATAAGAATTATATGTTTAATGAGAACGATTTCTTCAATGAGGATTTCGTTGTCACGGATCCGGAGAAGCATGAGCTGGTGAAGAAGCTTGCCGCGATGATCACGGATGATATCCAGGTGCACAGTCCGAAGGATATCTCTCCGCAGGATCCGGATTACTGGATTCTGGACCGGCTGCTCAACAAGGAGCAGGTGAAGTTCATGCTTTCTTTCAAGAAGAAGCGCACGGTGAAGCTGGTTCCGGAGGAGATGGCCAAGCGCAACAACATGACGCCGGAAGAGGCGGAGAAGATGGCCTTCGAGATCTGTGAGATCGGCCTGATGGAGTTTGACCGGGAGCGTCCGGACGGGCGCAGGCAGTATTTCATCCCGAAGTGGGTGGTCGGCTCCGGCGAGTACATGATGATGACCGGTCATCTGCTGGAGAAGCATCCGGAGATTGCGACGTTCTTCAATTACGCGTCCAGTGTCCCGGTGGGCAAGGTGGCCAGGTTCGTGCCGCACGGCGGCGGCGGACTGGGCATGCATGTCATCCCGGTGGAGAAGGCGATCGAGGCGGAGAACAAGTCTGTGAGCGTGGAGCATCTGTCGCACTGGCTGAAGAAGTATGATAAGTACTGCGTGGACGTCTGTGCCTGCCGCAGGCAGCAGAGAATGCGCGGCGAGGGCGTCGGCGACATCGAGGGCTATATGTGCCTGGCGGTCGGCGATATGGCGGAGTACCTGGTCGAGACGCACAAGGACGCCCGCTACATCACGTACGACGAAGTGATGAAGATCCTGGAGCTTGCCGAGGAGAAGGGCTTCGTGCACCAGATCACGAACCTGGACGGCGAGGACAAGATCGTGGGCATCTGCAACTGTTCGCCGGGCACCTGCGACGCGATCCGCACGTCTCAGCTGTTCAACACGCCGAACATGTCGGCTTCTGCCTACCGCGCTCATGTCGAGAAGGAGAAATGCGTGGCCTGCGGCAAGTGCGTGGAGGTATGTCCGGTCGGTGCCGCGAAGCTCGGCCAGAAGCTCTGCCACCAGTCGGGCGAGGCATTTACCTATCCGATGACGGAGCTGCCGGATGCGCAGAGATGGGGCACGGACAAATGGAACAAGAATTACCGGGAGGACGCGAAGATCAACGTCTACGAGACCGGTACCGCTCCCTGTAAGACTGCATGTCCCGCTCACCTTGCGGTGCAGGGTTATGTGAAGATGGCCGCGGAGGGACGTTTCATGGATGCCCTGAAGCTCATCAAGCAGGACAACCCGCTACCGGCGGTCTGCGGCGCGATCTGCAACCGGCGCTGCGAGGACCGCTGCACGCGCGGCACGATCGATCAGCCGGTGGCCATCGATGAGATCAAGAAGTTCATCGCGGCCCAGGAGCTGCAGGCGGAGAAGCGCTACATCCCGGCCTGCTACAACGATGTCGGCGAGCAGTGGGATGACTACAAGATCGCGGTGATCGGCGCCGGCCCGGCGGGACTTTCGGCGGCCTATTACCTGCGGACCAAGGGCTATCCGGTGACCGTATTTGACAAGAACCGGCTGGCGGGCGGCATGCTGGCTTACGGCATTCCGGATTTCCGCCTGGAGAAGAAGGTCATCGACGCGGAGATCGATGTCATCCGCCAGATGGGCGCAGAGTTCAGGCTCGGCGTCGAGGTCGGCAAGGACGTGACATTTGACGAGCTGCGCGCGCAGGGCTATAAG
>JAFPYK010000168.1 GCA_017412265.1 Lachnospiraceae bacterium | reverse complement strand
GGTCGCGCGGGCTCCATATCGGTGAGAAGCTGGTGCTTGACTGCCTGGAGAAGGGCCGCGAACTGGGTTTTCGAGTATTGCAGTTCAATGCGGTTGTCGAAAGCAATCTTCACGCGAGACACCTGTATGAGCGCCTGGGCTTCCGACAGCTCGGCACGATTCCCGGTGGTTTTCGAATGAAGGACGGCCGCTATGAGAATATCTGCCCATATTATCGTGAGCTGTGATACAGAGGGCTCCGAGGGGTGCCGGGCAGGCCGGCGCGACCGGCGGACGGTGCCATATGGAGCTTGCGGCAAGGGAAGAGAGAATGATGGGCAGCGATCCGGGAGGTGAGAAGGATGCCTGAGTTGAGATGGGAAGAGATACGCATCTTCGTCAGTTCGACATTTAACGACATGCACGCGGAGAGGGATTACCTGATCCAGGAGGTGTTTCCGGAGCTTCGCGACTGGTGTGAGCAGCGCAATATTCGCATGACGGATATTGACCTGCGCTGGGGCGTGACCAGGGAGGACGCAGAGTCCGGCAACACGATCATGGCATGCCTGAACAGTATCGATGAATGCAGGCCGTTTTTCCTCTGCTTTGTGGGGCAGCGCCGCGGCTGGGTGCCGGAGCTGGAGAAGGACATCAGCGAGAAGACGCTTTCCCGGTATGAGGGGCTGAAAGAGAAAATGGGAAGATACTCCATCACGGAGATGGAGATCGAGCATGCAACCCTGGCTCCGATGGCCTATCTGACGGCGGAGGGGCCGCGCCGCCCGGAGAAGAGCAAGGCCCTGTTCTTCTTCCGGAAGAATCCGTTTTCGGAGGATGCGCTGAATGAGGCGCAAAAAACGATATATACCAACCAGGGGACCGAGGATCAGGACCTGGAGGACCGAAAGCTGGAGGAGATGAAGGAGAGGATCCGCGCGGAGTGGGTCCCGTTCGTCTATGACTGCCGGTGGGACCGGGAGAAGGAGACGGAGGAGCTTCGGTTCCTGAAGGATGCCGGCAAGGGAAGGCTGGTGGACTTCACCGTTCAGGGACGGCCGATGCGGGACGTGATCCTGGAAGAGATGAAGCGGCTGATCGCGGAGGAACTGCCGCAGCATATCCCTGTGGGGGCCGCGGATCCGTTCGAGAATGACGCGCAGGAGCAGGAGCTGTTCGCACGGACAACGATCTTCAACTTTACCGGCCGCAAGGAAGAACTGGAGAGGATCTGTGCATTTGTCCGCGATTCCGGCGGGGCGCTGGTCCTGACCGGCCCGGAGGGAACCGGCAAGACCGCCCTGCTGTGCCGCGCTGTGAGCGAGCTGCGAGAGGAGGGCCGGCGCGTTCTGTTCCGCTCAGCCGGAGCCAGCAGCCGGAGTATGTCTGAGCTGGATCTCTATCTCTCGCTCGGGCAGGAGGCAGGGCTGTTCCGGGGTACGGAGATGGAGAAGGATCCGAATACGGTCTTGAGAGACCGCTGCATCACGGAGGAATTCCTGGCTAAACTGAAGGATCAGGGATTGGATGCCCTGATCATCGACGGGAGGGAGATTCACTGCGCAGTGCCGCAGGGATTCTCGCTGATCACTTCGTCTCAGGGGTCGGAACTGCCGGAACAGGACATTGCCGCGGAGCGGATGATCCTGCATCCCCTGGAGTCCTTCTCCGACCGGGAACAGATCATCGACGATTTCCTGCTGCATACGCTGAAGAAGCTCGACGCGGAGGATAAGCAGCAGATCATCGGTGCGCCGGGCGCGGGCCTTCCGCTGTATCTGACGATCCTGCTGAACGAACTGAAAAGCTTTGGGTCATTTGCAGACCTGCAGGCGAAGATCGAGAGCTTCGGAGAGACGCCGAAAAGCGCTTTCTGCGAGGTGCTGCGAACGCTGGAGAGCCAGTATTCGGCAGTGCCCGGACTCATCCGGGCGGTCGCCGGCCTGCTCTCAACGGCCAGGGACGGCCTCGACGAGCGGGAGCTCTGCCGCGGCGCGGAGGAACTCGGAGTCAGGGACCCGGAGACGGAGCAGATGCTTCGAAGGCTGCTGCGGCAGGTCCGGCCCTACCTTTTCCGGTATGGGCATCGATATGCGATCCGCTACGATGCGCTGAAGGATGCGGCCGCAGACCTGTATATCGAGGATGTGAAGCCTTTCCGGAGAGCACTCGCGAAGGTATATGAGGGCAGCCTTCGTGCAGCCAGGCCGTCTCCTCCGGATGAGTGGAATCCCGTGCACGGGGACAGAGAGCTGCTGTATCAGCTGGAGGAAGCCGGGGATTGGAGCGAGATCCGTCGGGTGATGGAGGATCCGGTTACGTTCCGGATGATGGATCCGACGAGATACGGTTCGGATTATGTGAACGGAACCTTTTCCGCGGCACCCAGAGACTCGCTGGGCTTCACGCTGGACCGGAAGCGCAGAGCAGGAAGAGAGCAGGCATTTGCCCTGGCGGACATCTTCCTGGCCCATGCAGACGCGGCCAGAAGAGAAATCCGCAAAAGGTATGCCCCTCCGCTGGCAGCGACCTGTGCAAGGCTGAAAAATCAGGAGGACCTCACGGCATTCTTCGAGTACAGAAATCTGTATTACAACTTCATCACCTACGGAAAGATCGCGGTCAGACATGTTCTGTCCGTGTGTGACTGCACACCGGTGAACGATCCGGAGATACAGGAGGTCAAGGACGCCTGCCAGAGCTTCCTGGACCGGGGAAGGGAGACCTACGGTGATTATCACATGCTCTCCCTGGACGGGGCAGAGCTGACCGGGCTGTCCCACCAGGTGGAGGACATCGCCTGGGATGCGAAGATGGACTATGATAAGATCCGCGATTATGTCCGTCAGGCGGACAGCAAGCCGGATGATCTGCCGGAGGAAGCATCGGCGGGCGTGAGCCTTAAGGAGAGCGGGCATCCGGGCAGTGAAGCAAAACCGGAGCCGGAGCCCGACAAGCCGCGCCAAGGGTTCTTCCGACGGCTGTTCGGCAAAAGATAAGAAGGACAGAGGGCAGATCCTTGCCGGGACGGCGCGGCCTTGATGACCGCGCCGTTTTGATTCATTTCTTCCGGCGGCGCTCCCTCAGGATGTCTTCCCTATGAGAGACGCTTCGCTGGGCATTGTTGACAGCCCGGCAGCCGGAATCTATAATATCTGCGGGAAGAAAATTTTGTACAGGCCGCTTCGGCGGCCTGTCATCTGTGTACGGAGGAGGAAGTGTATATGACAGATCTGGTAATGATCCTGCTGGTGGCTATGTTTGCAGCCACAATCATCTTCGTGGTGATTGCGATTATCCGGGCAATCGTGCAGTGGGTGCGCAACAATCATTCGCCGGTGCTCACGATTCCGGCGCGTGTCGTCGCTAAGAGGCATCAGGATTCGACGCAGCAGGTGGCGAACGCGGGGGACCCGACCGGCGCCAAGGGATATACGACCTATCAGATGACGACTTATTTTGCGACATTTGAAGCGGAGGACGGCACACGCCGGGAGTTCACCGTG
>JAFPYK010000167.1 GCA_017412265.1 Lachnospiraceae bacterium | reverse complement strand
TCATTAATGGATGACTCCCCACCAGAATTATCCGTCTCGAACCACAGAGCCAGAGAGTATTACGAATATTTTCACCTCCCCTCCGCGATTCCCAAAGTCAGAGAATATTACTAATATTTTCACTTTCCCTCCTCGACTCCCAGCGTCAGGGAGTATGGCAAGCGACTCCCAGACTAGCACGACTACGAAAGCGTCATGTGCTTTTCGACGAGCCGTCCCCAGGCGAGGAGAAAAGACATGACGCTCTTTACACAACCCCCGCCAGGATCTCCTGCAGCGACGCCATCGAACTCGTATGCGACCGGATCACCTGCGTTGCCTCCGTGACCCCCGAAAGCGCACACTGCACCATCTTATGCGAAACCGTATGCGTAAAAAGAATCAGCAGGTCCGGCTTCCCGATCCGGCTCTTCATATCCCCGCAGGGCTTGCAGAAAACCTTCGCCTTCATCCCGTGCTTTTTACATAGATTTGTATACTGACGCTCCATGCACTCATTTTCCCCGATAATGACAACGCTCATGAGCTCCTCCTTTCGCGCAGTTAGTCATATCTAACTCCATCATAAAACAATAACCTCTTTCCTCTGCACACTCGCTTCGGAAAGCGGTTAGCTTATACTAACATTATACAGGCTGCTCCGGTCCTGTCAAGTCATTTCTCAGCAAACCGGTTCGCCGCCCCTCTCAGAACGTCAGGCAATCCACCTTCGCCGCAAGCTCTCTCAGATGCTGGTGCGCATTCTCGATCACCGCGCGGCCGTGCTCGGTCTCGAATCCGGCCCGGCGGATCGTCCGCCGCATGATCCGAACATAGCCGACCACCTTGGCCTTATCCTCCACGCTGCGGATCACCGCCTCGTCCTTCGTGTTCAGGTATTTCTCCAGGCAGAGGCGCCAGAACTCGCCGGCCGTCTCATAATCCAGCCCGAGGAACTTCTTGATATTCTCGTGATCCAGCTCCGAATATCCCAGATAAGCATTGTACATGCTGGCAAGCTCGAAGACCGGATGGCCGGTGCACAGCGTATCCATATCGATCAGGAGCACCTCGCCGTTCTGCACCATCACGTTCTTGATGTGATAGTCGCCGTGCATCATATGATAATCCTGCGGAACCGCCTCCACCAGAGAATACAGCTTCGCATAGAGGTTCTCCTCGACATACGGCTTTAAGAAACGCACCCAGTCAAGCGCGACCTCGCGCATATCCGGCATCACGCCCGGCTTCACCAGCGTCCCGTGGATCAGGTGCAGCAGGTCGATGTTGATCTTGGCCACCTCATCCAGCGTCTTCTCCCCGCGCTGGATCATCTTCGAGAGGTTCGTCGCGTTGAGCAGCTCAAACACCGAGCCGTATCCATCGCCCACACGCACGACATCATAAGAGATCGCCGTAGGGATGCCGAGCACGAAGGCCGTACGGGCCAGCTCGCGCTCACGCTGAATGTCCGGCAGCGCGTCGGGGTTATTGTAGACCTTGACGATCGTCTCCGCGTCGATCCGGTAGACCGTTCCGTTCGCGCCCTGGCCGATCGCCTCGCAGCCGTCCACGGAAATCACCCGGTAAGCCTTGCGGATATCCATCATCTCGGTAAATCCGGTCATCTCAAATACATCATAGACCTCCGGTGAGCACTGGATCACAGAGATATCCTTCACTTCCTTCTTCAGCCGCAGCACCACCCGCAGGCCCGCACTGGAGATATACTCCAGATGCGTCGCGTCCAGCACCAGCTTCTGCTCCTTCTCCTGTGCGCGCGCCTTCGCGATCTCCTGCTCCAGCTGCGGCGCATTCGTGGAAGTGATATGTCCGTACAGGGCGATGGTGCGCACACCGTTTTCCATGCTCTCCTGAATCAGTTCTGTCTTCATCATGCGTATGATCCTGCCTTTCCCTTACCATTTCTTGCGGATCGTCAGCACATTGCTTCCGACCCTGTATTCATACTTGACATCGTCCATCGTCTTCTTTACCAGGTAGATTCCCAGGCCGCCGATCTCCCGATCCTCCGCGGAGAGCGTCACATCCGGATCCTCATTCTTGGTCGGATCATAAGGCATGCCGTGGTCGGAGAAAGTCAGGATTACCTCCCGGCCTTCCTCCGGAATCTCCACCGTGACCGTCACCGGCCCCACATGAGGCGCATAAGCATAAGAGACGATATTGGCCAGAATCTCATCCACCGCAACGTCGATCTGCATCTGCGTCTTCATCGGGCATCCGGCTTCCATGAGCTTATCATTGATAAAATCCGTGATCGGTTCGATCTGTTCCGGTACCGCATCTACTGTCATTGTCTGCTTCTCCTTCTGCGCACCCTTTCCGAAGAAATGAAGTGCCAGCATCGTGATATCGTCAAACTGAGGTGCATCGCCGCTGTAGATTTCGATGGTCCTGCCGACCTTCTCCACCAGGCGCTTTGCATCTTGTGCATCTCCGCTGCCGAGAGTCTCGAGCATCCGCTGTGTTCCGAAGAGCTGGTGCCCTTCGTTCTCCGCCTCTGCCACACCGTCCGTATAGACGAAGAGCCAGGAGCCCGGTTCCAGCAGGATCTCATAGTCCTTATATTTCATTTGTTCCATGCCGCCGACCACGAAGCCGTGGCGGTCACGGAAGAGTTCAAACTTCCCTCCCGGCCTGCACAGTGCCGGATATTCATGCCCCGCATTGGCCGCGACCAGCCGTCCGGTCGAAAGCTCCAGCACGCCCAGCCACACCGTGACGAACATCTCCTCGCGGTTGTTCTGGCAGATCTGCTGGTTGACCTCCTCCAGCACACGCCCCGGGCTCAGTCCCATCATCGTGTAGTTCTGCAGCACGATCTTGCTGACCATCATGAAGAGGGCTGCCGGAACACCCTTGCCGGAGACGTCCGCGATCAGAAGCGCCAGATGGTCGTCATCCACCAGGTAATAATCGTAGAAATCGCCGCCCACTTCCTTCGCAGGCCTCATCGCCGCAAAGATGTCAAATTCCTTCCGCTCCGGGAACGGCGGATAGATATTCGGGAGCATATCCGTCTGGATCCGCGTCGCCAGCGACAGCTCCGCATCGATCCTCTCCTTCTCCGACGTCACCGCCGTCAGGTGCTCCTCATACTCCGCCAGATCCTGCTCCATATCCGCCATGACAAGGCTCAGATTCTCCACCTCGTCGCCGGTCCGGATGTTGAGCGCTCCGAAATGATCCGTCTCCCGGATGCCTGCCTTGCGGTCCTGCACATAGGCCTGCGCCGCATTTGTGATCCGGTTGATCGGCGCTACCAGCGTCTTGCTCATATTGCGGCTGGTAAAGAACGCCAGCAGAAGCGTCATCAGAAGCAGCGTCCCGCTGAAGATCATGGCAAATCCTTCCATGCCCTTCATGACGTCCTGCATCGTCACGTCCGCCAGGACAAATGCCCCGTAGGTCGTCATCTTGCTCCTCAGGTAGACGCCGCTCGTGACCAGCGGCCCGTAACGCGGTTTATTGGAGATGTAAGAAGGCATCTGATTCTTCTTGCCCTTCAGGAACGCCTTGATCTCGCTCTCCTTCACCGACTCCCAGGTGCCGATCGGACATGCGGTCTCGACCCGGTTGTCCGGGTCCGCCACATAGATGATCGCTTTGGTCTCATCATCGTAAACCGCCAGATACATATCATCGATATCACTGTTGAGACGGAACGTGTCCAGAACCCGCAGGATCTGTTGATACTCCCGCTCGAAGGTGATCGCGGCGAATTTCGAATAATACTCGTTCGAGCCCATCTGGGCCCGCTCCTCCTCACTCATGCCATGATAGATCTCCATCACCCGGTCCGCGTAGTCCTGCGCGTTGGTGATCTCCTTGAGCATCGCAACCGCGTTCTTCGCCAGGTTGTAGCCCTCACTCACATACTGCTTCTGCAGCATGAACATATAGAGACCGATTCCGAGGATCAGCGCCGACAGGCCCATCACCAGGCAGGAGAAGAGACTCACACGAAAGACCCGGGCAGCGAGTGAATAATGTCTTCGCTCGAATACCGACATCTCCCGGATATTTTTCTCAGGCATAGATTACATCCTTTCTCCGCACAACCACAATGTGCGCCCCATTCCTTTCTTACCGGCCCGCCTGATCCCCCGCGGCGGCCTGTACGGGCTCTCTTCGCAGCACATCCTCATGCAGGACATGTTCATCCCCGGCAATCATCACCATCTCCATCTGGAGCATGGCCTGGTTGACCGCGGCCGCGCTGAAGCTGAAGAGGATATCGGCCACGATGGCGATACTCAGCGCCTCCTCCGGGATCCCGAGCCTCGCGAAGATCGCCGCGTAGGTCAGGATCTCCACGCCTGCCACCGGGGCACTCGCCATGACCAGCATCACGGTCAGCAGGAAAGCCGTCAGAATCCAGTACGGTGACGCCGACACGCCGTAGCCGGCTGCGATATAGAATACAAATGCCATCTTCGCGATGGAAGCCGCCGGCATATAGACCAGCAGTCCCAGCGGAAGCGCATACGAACTCAGTTTACGTGAAACCCCGAGAGACCGGCAGTCCTCTTGGTTCGCGCCGTAAGCCGCGTCCACCGAGGACGTCAGCAGCGCGATCGAAAATGAATTCCGGATCTTCTGCCACAGCAGCCGCAGCGGCACACGGAAGCGCAGGCTCACCCGGCACATGCTGGTGAAAAGCGCGATGGCTGAGAGAATCGCAAATGCCGCGGCCGGCTTCCAGATCCCGAGCAGCAGAGACGTCGAACCGTCCCAGATACCGAGAACCACGAGCGGCGCGACCAGGACCGGCGTCAGCCGGCTCACCCAGTCCGCGATCAGGATGCACAGGGAGTTGCCCTGGTCAATCAGGGTATGAATATGATCCGCCTGGGAACCGGCTGCCAGAAGGGCCAGCCCCAGGAAGGTTCCGACAAAAATCAGCTGCGGAGAATTGCCCTCCACAAAAGGCGAGAGGATGTCATTCGGGAAGAACTGGGAGAGCATCTCCAGGAATCCCGACAACTCCGAGCCGGTCAGAAGCCCACCGCCGAAACGCAGCGGAAAGATCGGAAGGCACCACAGGATGGCCGTCGTGCACGCGGTAATCAGCGACGAGATCCCCACGAAGCGCAGCAGCATCCGCCGCCCCTCACGCCCGAAGGTCGCCACATTGCCCACGCCGCAGACCGAAGCCGTCACGGCGAAGAAGATCACCGGGCCCGCTGCCGCATTCAGAATGCGGAAGAACACCATCTGCAGCGGCGACAGGACCGTCCTCACGATCGCATCTCTCACACTCTCCGAGAGCGCTCCCTGCCCCATCAGGCCCAGAATCAGCCCCAGGATGCCCGAGATCGCAAACGCCGCCATCGTGCTTCGCCTCCGGTGCGGAAGCTTCAGCTGCACCATATTGATGCCGTGGCTGTAGGTGTAGCGCGGGGTCAGGCCGACATTGGCCAGCAGCGAATCGCTCCATGCCCCCAGGTCATTCTCCGAGAGGCTCAGCGGGTCATAATCCTCTCCCCTCAGCTCCAGTGTGATCACCGGCCGGCGCCACTTCACGCCGCAGGAGAACTTCACCTGCACCCCCTCGCCGAAATGGTCCATCCACCGCAGCAGGGCCTCCTCCATCGACAGCCGGATGCGCAGGATATTCGCCCGCTCGATGTTCATTTCATTTAAAAAGTCCTCCATGCGCCCGGAGATCCGGTCGATGCCCTCCCCGTTGAGCGCGCATGTGATGAGCTCATAATCCGACATCCGACATCCGCCTTTCTCACAGCCCCGCTCATAACAATACTAACCTATATTTTAACATATGGCTCTGGAAAATGCGACGAGTTCGCCTCATTTTCTTGGCCCCGGACGAGATTTTCCTGCAGGGACTGTCACTTTTTTTTCGCGCTCTTCTCCCCTGTTAGCCGGCCCCTCTCATCCGGACAAAAAAAGGCGTGTGAAAAAACGTAAGTTCATTCACACGCCACTTTCCATTCCGATATCGGATTACAGCTCCAGCTTGTCCAGATGCCAGATCTCCTTCGCGTATTCCTCGATGGTACGGTCAGAGCTGAACTTGCCGGAATGCGCGACATTCAGGATCGCGGAACGGGCCCAGCCCTCCGTGTCCAGATACTTCGCCTCGATCCTCTTCTGCGCATCCGCGTAGGACTTGAAGTCCTTCAGGATGAAATACCGGTCCGCGGGATCATATCCCTTGCGGTCCAGCAGAGACTCGTACAGGTTGCGGAACAGATCCGGATTCTCCGGCGAATACTGTCCGTTGATCAGCTGCGTGACCACCGTCCGGATCTCATAATCGTTGTTGTAGATGTCTCTCGGATTGTAGCCGCCGTTCTTCTCGTACGCCATGACCTCTTCCGCGCTGAGGCCGAAGATCACCGCGTTCTCCTCGCCGACCTCCTCGACGATCTCAACGTTCGCTCCGTCCATGGTGCCCAGCGTGAGCGCTCCGTTCAGCATGAACTTCATGTTGCCGG
>JAFPYK010000166.1 GCA_017412265.1 Lachnospiraceae bacterium | reverse complement strand
GATTCTTACGGTCGCGCTGGCCGCGGTGCTGGAGCTTGGGAAGCATACGGTTCTCGGGTGGATCCTGGCCGCGGCGGTGATGGGAGGATTTGCCTGGTATCGGCATACGGTCCTGGCCGGTGCGGGAACGGGCATGAGGATCGCTGTGTGGCTCGCGGTGCTTGCCTGCGCGGCGCTGGTGCTTCTCATCAGTCGGCCGCCGGTGCGCCCGGTGCCTGCGGTTTCCGTGAAGAACCCGGAGAAGACCGAGGTGTACCAGACCGGGAAGGGCCCGGTGCAGGGCGTCTACAATGCAGACCGGACGGTGGAAGTATTTGCGGGAATTCCCTATGCGAAGCCGCCGGTGGGGGAGCTGCGCTTCCGCCCGCCTGTGGAGGCAGAGGCGTGGAGCGAGGTGAGAGTGTGCGATGAGTTCGCTCCGATGTCGATGCAGCGGGTGAATTCGACAATCTACAGCTCGCTGGCGCAGATCATCGGCTATCATGACTACAAGATCTCGCTCTCGGACAATTACCGGGAGCCGGTGAGCGAGGACAGCCTGTATGTGAATGTGTGGAAGCCCGCGGGGGCGCAGGAGAAGCTGCCGGTGCTGGTCTACATCCACGGCGGGTCGCTGCAGACCGGCCAGCCCTGGTACCAGGACTATTCGGGCGAGAGCTTCGCGAAGGACGGCGTGATCTGTGTTAACATGGGCTACCGGCTCGGGGTCTTCGGCTTCTTCGCGGCAGAGGAGCTGCTTGCGCAGGACGGTACCACGGGCAATTACGGCCTGCTGGACCAGATCCTGGCGCTTCAGTGGGTACAGGAGAATATCGAGGCCTTCGGGGGCGACCCGGACAATGTGACGATCATCGGCGAGAGCGCCGGGGCGGTCTGCGTGGACGCGCTCTGTGTCTCGCCTCTGGCCAGAGGGCTGTTCCGGCGGGCGATTCTCGAGAGCAGCACGGTCTCTTCCGCGGAGCCGCCGCACTCCTACCGGAGCTTCGAGAAGGCGGTCTCGTCCGACAAGGACCTGATGGAGCGTTACGGCTGCGCGAGCGTGGACGAGCTTCGCGCGCTCCCGGCGGAGAAGATCGTCGGGGAGATGGACACCCAGCACCACATCACGGTGGACGGATCGGTGCTTCCGGCGGATCCCTATGTGCTGCGTTCGCAGGGCGTTCACAACGAGGAGGCCCTGCTTCACGGCTATAACAGCGAGGAGAGCGGGCCGTTCATCCTCTTCGGACACGCGAACGCGAAGAACTATGAGGGCAAGGTGAGAGCATTCTTCGGGGAGTACGCGGACCGTGTGCTGGCGCTCTATCCGGGGCGCGACGACAAGGAGGCGGACCGGAACTGGACCGATATCTACAGCGCGGTCTTCTTTAACTATTCGCACTACTGCCTGAACCGGCTGGCGCTGCGCGAGGGCATCCCGGTGTGGGAGTATTATTTCTCTAAGGACAACGGGAGGCTCGGGGCCTGGCACAGCGGTGAGATGGTTTATACCTTCGGGGTGATTCCGGAGGGGTCGAAGCTCTACGACGCGAGAGATTACGAGGTGGAGGCCGAGATGCACCGGGCGTGGGTGAACTTTGCCGCAGGCGGGGATCCCAACGGAGAGGGCGTGCCGGCGTTCGCGCAGAGCACGGGCGACGGTGTGCTGATGGAATTCGGCGAGAGCACGGGGCCGGTCGAGGAGCCGATGCTTCCGCTCTATGAGATTCTGGATGAGATGCAGGGGTGGCAGTGATGATTGAGGCAGGAAGAGAGCTCATCTATCTGAGCGAAGAGGACCTGAGGGCCTGCAAGATGACGATGAAGACCTGCATTGACCTGATGGAGGAGCTGTTCCTCAAGAAGGCTGCGGGGCTTACGGTGAACCCTGAGAAGCAGGGATTATTCCCGCGTCCGGGGGCCTGGATCCAGGCAATGACAGGAGAGATTTGCCCTGACGGCGGTTTAGGTGTAAAATGGCTTTCGTGCGGTCCCGAGAACCGCTCGTACGGGCTGCCGCGCTTTACCGGGCTTGTGGTGCTGAACGACCTTCGGACCGGCGCGCCTCTGTGTGTGATGAACGCTTCGTATGTGACGGGGCTTCGCACCGGGGCGGTGAGCGGGCTGGCGCTGCGGCACCTGGCAAGGAAGGAGAGCCGGACGGTCGGAGTCCTGGGCTGCGGCCTGGAGGGGCGGACGAATCTGGAGGCCGCGCTGTGCGAGCTCCCGGAGATCCGCGAGGTGTATGCCTGGGCGCCGAGGGAGGCTTCCGTGACCGAGTATGCCGCGGAGATGAGCCGGAGGTTCCCGGGGATCACGGTGACCGCCTGCAGGAGCGCGGAGGAAGCGGTGTGCGGCGCGGACGTGCTGCTCGCTTCTTCGCCGATCACGTCGGGGGATGAGTTCCGGATCATCGAGCCGTCCTGGTGCCGGGAAGGGCTGACCGCGGTGCCGGTGAACCGGGATATGCATTTCCGGAGGGAGGCGCTTGGTGCTTTCGACCGGACCTATGTGGACGATGCGAGGACATTTGCCGCGAGACAGGCGAAGGGAGAACTGGCCGGGCTCGCCAGCTATGAGGAGCTTGCCTCCGTGATCGCGGGGAAGGCCGCGGGAAGGCAGGATGCGAAGGAGCGCGTCCTGGTGCTCACCGAGGGACTTGCCATCGAGGACGTGGCGTGCGCGAAATGGTTTTACGAGAATGCAGCGGCCGAGGGAATCGGCCGGGTGCTGCCGCTGTGATAGATTCCGGGGGAGAAGCCCCGGAGAATGGGAGTTGAAATGGCTGAGAAGAAAACGGTCTGTCTGCTGAATGATTCGTTTCCGCCCCTGATTGACGGGGTGTCGAACGTCGTGGTCAATTACGCGCGGTATGTGGAGAAGAACCACGGGCATGCGATGGTGGTGACGCCGAAGGTGCCGGGCGCGGACGATTCGGGCTACGAGTTCCCGGTGCTTCGCTTCCCGAGCATTGATACCCGGCAGATGATGGGCTATGTGACGGGAGTTCCGTATTCGCCGGAGATTGTCCGGCGGATCCGCGACGAGAAGACGGATCTGCTGCACCTGCACTGCCCGATGAGTTCGGCCCTGCTGGCCAAGCAGGTGAAGGATACGCTGAATCTTCCGCTGATCCTGACCTGGCACACGAAGTATGACATCGATGTGAGAAATGCGATCCACAGCAAGATGCTGGCGGATGAGGCGATCCGGATCCTGATCCAGAACGTCAATGCCTGCGACGAGGTGTGGACGGTGAGCCGCGGCGCGGGGGAGAACCTGCGGTCCCTAGGCTATGAGGGGGACTACATCGTGATGGAAAACGGTGTGGACATCCCGCGCGGCAAGGTCTCCAGGGAACTGGAGCAGACGGTCTGCGGCGGGTATGACCTGCCGGAGGGCATGCCGGTCTTCCTGTTCGTGGGGCGGCTGATGTGGTACAAGGGGCTCCGGCTGATCCTGGACGCGATGGCCGCGATGAAGGAGGAAGGCAGGGAGTGCCGGATGGTCTTCGTCGGAGGCGGCGGAGAGGAAGCCGAGATCAAGGCTTACTGTGAGAAGCTCGGACTCACGGACCGGTGCATTTTCACCGGGGCGGTGCGTGACCGGGAGGCCCTGAGGGCCTGGTACGGGAGGGCGGATCTCTTCCTGTTCCCCTCGACATTTGACACGAACGGACTGGTGGTGCGCGAGGCAGCGGCCTGCGGGACGGCTTCGGTCCTGATCGAGGGCAGCTGTGCCGCGGAGGATGTGACCGACGGGCGGAACGGATTCCTGATCGAAGAGAACTGGGAGTCTCTGGCCGCGAAGCTGCGGGAGGTCTGCGAGCACCCGGAGGCGATGGAGAGAGTCGGGCGCACGGCCCAGGAGGAGCTGTATCTGTCCTGGGAGGACGCGGTCGCAAGGGCCGTCGAGCGCTATGACGTGGTCCTGGACCGTTTCCGCAGCGGTGCGTATAAGAAGAAGACCGCGTTCCTGGATTTCGCGCAGGCGCAGGGCAAGCTTATGAATGTGCTTATGCAGGTGCAGGACTATCAGCAGCGCTGGCTGGAGGGTATCCGCAGCGACGGGCAGGAGATGTTAAGCAACCTCGCGTCGGAGCGTGATATGATCCTCGAGAGCTTCCGGTTCGACAGTGACGAGCTTCGCGACCGGATGAGCGCGGTGATCGACCTGGTCGCCGGCACAAACTTCAGGAAGGATGACGACGGAGACCGGTAAAGATAAGGCAGCCGCGCCGGAGAAGGGAAGAAGGGGAAATATATGGAATTGTCAAAGAAGGTTAGGATTCTCACGGATTCGGGGAGCGATATCTCCCAGAACCAGGCGAGAGAATGGGACATCCGGGTGATTCCGCTGAGCGTATCGTTCGGAGATCAGGAATATCTTGACGGTGTGACATTGTCAAATCGGGAATTCTATGAGAAACTGGTGGAGACTTCGGTGCTTCCGAAGACGAGCCAGATTCCGCCCTACGGCTATGAGCAGGAGTTTATCAAGGCGTTGCGGGCCGGCTATGAGCATGTGATCTGTTTCACGCTGTCCTCGGGGGTGTCCGGGTCGTACCAGAGCGCGTGCCTGGCTGCGAAGAAGTTCGACGGGCAGGTCACGGTGATCGATACGAAGCAGTTCTGCATCTCGCAGCTCATCATCGTGGAGCGAGCGGTGCAGCTTCGGGACCAGGGGCTGTCCGCGCAGGAACTGATCAGCAGGATCCGCGAGGAGCTGCCGCAGGCGCATGTGATCGCGGTGTTTGACACGCTGGAGTATCTGAAGCTCGGCGGGCGGCTGTCCGCGGCCGGGGCATTTGCGGGGCACCTGCTCTCGATCAAGCCGGTGCTTACGATCGAGAAGGGCAAGGTCAAGATCATCGGGCGTGCCCGGGGATCGAAGAACAGCCATAACCAGCTGATGCGCGCGGTCGAGGAGCTCGGCATCGACTGGGAACGGCCGGTGTGCCTGGGATATACGGGCCTGTCGGATCTGGTGCTCACAAAGTACGTGAAGGATTCGCAGGCGCTCTATGAGGGGCATGAGAACTGCCTCAAGAGCGTGACGGTGGGAGCGACCATCGGCACCTACGCGGGTCCCGGTGCGATTGCGGTCGCATTTTTTGAGAAAAAGAGACAAGGAGAAGGGTAATGAGTGAGTCGAAAGTGATAGAGAGATTCCTGCGTTATGTGCAGGTGGGAACAACGTCCAAGCATGATGAGGAAGTGATGCCGAGCACGCGGTGCCAGTGGGTGCTTGCCAGAAAGCTGGCGGCGGAGATGGCAGAGATGGGCCTCGTCAATGTGCGGGTGAGCCAGAACTGTTATGTCTTCGGGGAGATCCCGGCGACGACGGATAAGGACCTTCCGGTGCTTGGATTTGTCGCGCATATGGACACGGCGCCGGATGCGCCGGGCGAGCCGGTCAAGCCGCGCATCGTCCGGAGTTATGACGGTGAGAAGATCGATCTGTGCGAGGGCGTGAGCATCGATCCTGCGGTGACTCCTTCACTGAAGCACTATGTGGGGCAGGACCTGATCGTGACCGACGGGCACACCCTGCTCGGCGCGGATGACAAGGCGGGTATCGCGGAGATCCTTACGATGGCGGAGCGGGTGCTCGCGGATACATCCAGGGAGCACGGCAAGATCGTCATCGGCTTCACGCCGGATGAAGAGGTGGGCCGCGGGCCGGATCTCTTCGACGTGAAGGATTTCGGCGCGGACTTCGCATACACGGTTGACGGCGGACCGCTGGGAGAGATCGAATACGAGAACTTCAACGCGGCTTCCGCGACGGTCAATGTGCAGGGCTTCCTGATCCATCCGGGCACTGCCAAGGGCACGATGAAAAATGCCCTGACGATCGGAATGGAGTTCGACCGGATGCTTCCGATGTCGGAACGGCCGGAGACCTCCGAGGGCTACGAGGGATATTACTACCTGACAGCGATGGAGGGAAGCACGGATCACGCGGTGATGCATTATATCCTGCGGGATTTCGAGCAGGAAGGCATGGACGGCCGCAAGGCCCTGATGAAGAGCGCCGCGGAGTTCTTAAACCGCCGCTACGGGGACTGCGTGGAGGTTGTGATCCGCGACAGCTACCGGAACATGAAGGAGATGATCCTGCCGCACTTCAACCTGATTGAGGCCGCGCAGGAGGCGTACCGCGCCTGCGGGGTGACTCCGTTCATCAATCCGTGCCGCGGAGGCACGGACGGTGCGACGCTGAGCTTCATGGGACTTCCCTGCCCGAACCTTTCGGCCTGCGGGGAGAACATGCACAGTGTGACCGAGTATGTAAGCGTCCAGGCGATGGAGAAGATGACCGACGTGCTCTGCGAGATCGTGGACCGTCTGGCGAGATAAGAGAGCGTTTCGGCGCGGGGCAGATGAAGACCCCGCGCCTTCTCTTTTTATTGCATTCTGAAACATTTATCCTTATAATAGACTCAACAGGACCGGATGGGTCCAAATGACAGACTAAGGGAGATTCTATTATGGCTGAAAAGAAAGAGAAGAAAGAGCATAAGCTCGTATCGGCGACGACGAACGAAGCTTTGAAGCCGGGGGAGAAGCCGGCGAAGCCGGAGATGAAGGAAGCGGCCCCTGTGGGCAACGCGACGAGCCTTCGCATCGGTGCCGTGTGCCTGTGGGCGCTGGCGATCGTGTTCGAAGTGCTGGCCCTTCTGGTCGTGCTGGGCAAGCTGAACCTGAAGTTCCTGCCTTCGATGTGGCAGCTGATTCTGTTCATCGTCCTGGATCTGATCTGCGTGGTTATCGGTTCGCAGCTCTGGAAGAAGGCCAACCATATCAAGCCTGCTTCTGAGAAGAACAAGGTGAAGTTCTGGCTGTGGAACAATCTGGGACTGATCGTGGCGATCGTTGCGTTTGTCCCGCTGGTGATCCTGATCCTGACCAACAAGGATATGGACAAGAAGACGAAGACCATCGCGACGGTGGTTGCGCTGATCGCGCTGATCATCGGCGGTGCGTCCAGCATCGACTACAATCCGGTATCGCAGGAGCAGCAGCAGGCGGCGATGGAGGCCATCGAGGACAACGTGTACTGGTCCACCTTCGGCAAGGTGTATCATACACATGAGGACTGCCAGGCGCTGAACCAGTCGGATCAGCTGACCTACGGCACGGTTGAGCAGGCGATTGCGGCGAACCGCACCAGACTGTGTGCGTTCTGCGCGAAGAGAGATAACATCACCGGCGTGGTGACGGACGACGCGGACACCTCCGCACTGGAGAACGCAGAGGTCACGACGGCGGCGCCGTAATGGACCCGGCGGACACAACAGTTGAATAAGTGACAAAGCGGGGGAGGAACTTCACAGGGTTGCCTCCCCCGGGTTTTGAGAAGATACTTACTGGAAGAAGGGCTGTGAGCCGGGAGGAACGAGTCATGCTTCATCCGATCAATCTCTATACGCTCTCACGCATCCGGGACCCGTACTGCTTCGGGGTGGTGGAGAGAAATGACTCCGGAAGCGCCGACCGCAGGCAGCCACGGGTGCATGAGATGTTCTCGCTGCGGGCGCTGGCCGAGGAGCTGACCGCGCTTGGCGTGTCG